>CAJCIF010000548.1 GCA_903970355.1 Actinomycetota bacterium | reverse complement strand
TTGCCTGGAGTTTGATCTTGAAAGCGGTCGATCGTCCCTGCAACCGTGCCATCAGCAACTGCAAAGACTGGCTGTCCGTAGCAAATGCAACTCTCATTTTTGAGGAGAGGACCATTTGCTGATTTGTTATTTTTATCAAGCATGATCCAATCAATTGCATATCGTTGGGCGTTAAAAGTGTGATTGTCGATTGGAAAATCTGCGTGTCTATGACCTACCGTACCGCTGTAGCCACCAAGAACTATCCATGGACCACCCTTTAACGGGGGTCCAATAACTACTGGGGCGCTGTGATCCAAAGTGATGGGAGCGCAAGTATAGGTAAGTGTTGCTGGTTGATCGACAGCATTTTTGTACGCGACCATGACGCGATGCATAAGTGCGGCTGGAAAAGTCTTGCTGTCACCTTCAACATTGACAAACAATACTCCCGTATCACCGGGTGACATAGTAGTGCCCTTGCCGGCTAATAGAGAAAGACATGGTTCGAACGACTTGTCTGCAAGCGTTAAGAGAACGGTATTGGGATTGTCTGCATCAACAATTTCAATTTTCTTGATCTCTGTTGGATTGCGCGAAAAGTTGGTGAGCACAACTTCGTAGGCAACGTTGTATTTACCGTCGCTCCCCTGAAATACTTGCGTGGTCCGATCCGGGCGAAGCAATAAAGGTGTCCAATTTACTGGTCCGATAGTTTCCGCTGGTGCCTTGTGCTCTGTTTGTTGAACAGCACTTGCAACTGAACCAGCAAAGAACAAACCGATTGCGATCGCAATAGCAAATTTTGCAGACATGTCATTAATCTCCCGATTTCGGAAGTTCAGATCATAGTCCATCTATAGCTTAAGTTCAGCTATTTGCGGTTTTTCGAATCGCCAGGCTTTGAAACAACTTTTGCGCTAACAGGGGCAGTTCCCTTTACGCCCAATTTATTGGCTGTTGACTTGCTCAAATCGACAGTTGCCGAACTATTTTTTGCCATTCGGTCTGTGATTTTAACGGTCGTGCTTTTGCCGGTTTTTTGGTTCTTCACTTTTACCTTGGCACCAAGAGGAAGTTTATTGCTCGCCGCAGTTGGTTCAGCCTGACTAAACTTGGATCCAGTGCTTGTCTTTTTGCCGTTGAATTTATCTGAATAGACAGTGGCTTTCCCTTTTACATCATCGGCTGCAAGCCCTTTCTGCGTGCATCCCATGGCGGTGATTGCACAACAAAATATAGCGATAAAGGTGCTTCTATCTTTCATAATGCCACAGACGTACCAAGAACGATTTAGTTTCTGGTGGTGAACATTTTTATTCTAGTGCAGTGCTAGGCGTTGGTGCCACCATCGACCGTTAAGTTTGCACCGGTTATATATCCAGCTTCCGGTCCGGCGACGAACGCCACCAAAGCTGCAACCTCGTCAACATGCCCGTAGCGTTTAAGAGCTGTATTTGCAATCTGAGGCGTTGCCCCTTCACCAGCTGCTGGATTCAAATCGGTATCGATCGGACCAGGTTGCACGTTGTTAACTGTAATTCCTCGGTCTCCAACTTCTCTCGCCAATCCTTGCGCCAACATCTTGACGGCTCCTTTGGTTGCCGCATAAGAAGCCAAGCCAGACGTCATGTTTCGTTCCCCGAGGCACGAGCCTATCATGATGATGCGACCGCCTTTGCCAATGTGCTTTAAGGCAGCTTTTGTCGCAACAAATATGCCGCGCAGGTTTATATCGATGACCCGGTCTAATTCCTCCATCGAGGCTTCCTCAAAAGGTCTCGGAATCGCGGTGCCGGCGTTGTTCACGAGCACGTCTAACCGTCCGAATTTCTTGACGGTTTGCTCGACGGCATTAGCAACAGCTTCTGAATTAGAAGCATCAGCCTGGATGGCAAGAGCCTTTCCGCCTGCCGATTCAATTGACTTAACCACAGTCCCTGCCGCATCGGCGTCTTTGGAGTAAGTGATAGCAACACTTGCACCGTCGGAAGCGAGTCGCTTTGCAATTGCGGCACCTATACCGCGTGAACCGCCGGTTACAAGAGCTGTCTTGCCGGCAAGTTTTTCCAAAGTTGTGCTAGTCATGATGAAGTCCTCGTCACGGTATTCGCGAGGGAACCGTCCCAACGCTTATAAATCGATCCATACTTTACCAAAGTCATAGTGCATGAATCGATTTTTCAATTCATTGCACTTAAACATCTTAAGTTGGGACCAATTGTGATTCATATGCGCACTCTCATCATCCTAAGCGCAATCACCATATATAGTGCTCTATTTCCCACCTCTTCCTTCGCCGCGAAATCTACAAATGATCTTGGCGACGGTATCGTGCGGTTCTGGGTCGATCAATATCTTGCCGGAAAAGTTGATGCTCCTTCCGAGTGGGACACAGATCCGCATGAACAAATTGTCGCAACGAACAAAACGGAAGACGACGAACGGCATATGGATGAGTGGGGAAGACTAAGAAATAGGATCGAAGCGAAAATACCGCAAATTGTTGATAGCTACATTCAGAAATTTCCGGAGAAGTGCTATCCGGGACCGGTAAACAATTGCCTGGTTGGCATAATGAGGCTGGATAAAAACCACCATGTCCATGCCAAGCTAATAAAGGCTCTTGATCCAAAGGATGAGCGTGCCTTTAACCAAATTACAGTGCCACCTGCCTATTCAGAAATGATTTTGTATGCGTACAAAAGTCTTGAGCGGGACCCATCCATAGTGATACCGGATGGCTCACCACTCACAAACGTCAACTTCCCAATCAAGCTCTGCCCCGGTGCGGGAGTGCCCATTAGCGAGGGGCGATTGCAATCTCTTCAATTAGATGCAAACAGCTCTAGAGAAGTAAAAGGCAAAGTATTACCTTAACTACGCAACCTTAGGAATCGGTTTCCAAACTATTTCACAAACACCACCGGCACATTCCATAAAACTATCTGGTTTTTGCTCAATCTCGCTCACCTTAGTAGTGAAGGGGGAGGTACTTGGCTGTTTGTGGATCGGGTTAAAAAGATTGGCCCGCATTGGAACGATTTTATTGCATGTTCGTCTTTTGTTTATTCTGCTCATCTTGAGCTCCCTCAAATTTTTAGCCACAGCCATTTTTTGTTTGTCGACCATAATTGACAGCGGCAGGGTGCGTTAGGTTCCTTTCTGCTCCTTTCTGCTTCATTTGCTTTACATTAGCTGCTGGAGCTGTTTCTACATGAGGGAAGCCGTCTAAATCGGGAACTTAATGCGATCTACCTAGTCCGATATGAAAGAAGACAAGCTGGTTCGCAGCCCTTCAATCGTCAAATTTGAAGAGAGAAAACGCTAACTCTTTGAAGTTTCGAAGAATAGCTTTGCCACGCTACAGGTGGAGGAAATAAAAATGAGCATGATCATAGATGGAAATGCGGTGACACCAACAGTGTATTGGTGCTCGGCATGCGGTAAGTACTTTGGCATGACCAAAGACGGAAACTGCGTCAGGTCGGATAAACATTCCGTCGTACCTATTTATGTCGAAGCAGATACTACCTTAGACGAAGTCATGTCTGCGGACGACTTTGGCGAAGGCGACTAATGGGTTTCTCGCCAGTGACTAGCGCCAATACACCGCAATACCAAATAGATCAGCTCATTGAAGAAGGGCTTCTATTGAGAACGCGTGGTTTATATCGGCACTCTGCCGGCATTTTCAAGCTGGCCATGAGCCAATATGAAGAAAACGTCTGGTTAGACATCAAAATAAAAGCACGTATTCTTGACGAACTTGGCAATTGCTATTTTTGCATTGGCGATTTCGATCAGGCTAAAAGCTATTACTTTCGCTCCCTGGAAATAACTGAAAGGCGGTGGCATAAAGAGCATGCAAACCTAACGCCTGTTCTCGATCATCTTAGCCAACTTTGCATGGCAGAAAAAACATTCGACCAGGCTATTGGTACCTGCAAACGATCTCTTGCAATCAAAGAAAAATATTTGGCGGCTACCAATGCTAATGTTCTTGAAAGTATGAGAATGTGCGCCATCATCGAAATAGAGCTGGGCAATTTTAAAGAAGCAAAATCGCTCCTTGAAAAAGGAATTGCTGTTCTTAAGGAGACCACAATTGGACCGGTTGAAGAATTTGTCTATGTACTGGCACGGGTAAACGAAAAGCAGGGAAGAGCGGAAAAAGCGGAATCGTTATATAAACAAGCAATCGATACTTTTACACAACGAGGGGGAAGAGCGGGGCGGTTGGCTCGCTGTCTCAAAGATTATTCCGCTTTCGTTCGCGATCAGGGGCGCAGCGAAGAAGCCGAATCCCTTTTGAAAAAGGCGATGAGTTCCGAAGAAGGGGCAAGAGCAAATGAGCTGGATGAAGGGCTTCCCAACAGCGATTGCTACCAGCGCCTAATTTATCCGGTAAGCAGTTTTCATTGAGCCGGCTGTTGAAATTAGCCGTTGAAATTAGCCGTTGAAATTAGCCATTGAAATTTAGCCATTAAAATTTAGAACGAGAAGAGGAATTCCAGATCTTCTTTCGTCAATTCTTTGGCAACAGATTCATCGCCACCAATAACTAAATCTGCCAGTTCCTTTTTCTTCTTTTGCAGTGCCAGAATTTTTTCTTCAACAGTACCGCGTGTAATCAACTTGTAATTGAAGACATGCCTTGTCTGCCCAATTCTATGAGCTCTGTCTGTGGCTTGATTTTCCACAGCCGGGTTCCACCAAGGGTCATAGTGAATAACGTAATCTGCACCAGTTAAGTTTAAGCCTGTACCGCCGGCTTTCAAACTGATCAAGAATATTGGAATTGATGCGTCGGCATTGAATCTATTTACTCTATCCAATCGATCTTTTGCTGGAACCTGTCCATCAATATATTCGTAGGTGTAGCCGGCTGCTTCCAATTCCTTTCGAACAAGAGTCAACATCTCGACGAATTGGCTGAACACCAATATCTTGTGACCTTCTTCCACAATTTCACTGATCATAGCCAGCAAAGCAGTTAGTTTGGAAGACGGAATATCCGCATCAGCCTTCTCGTTGTTCTTGAGCAAGCGCGGATCGCAGCAAACTTGTCTCAAGCGCAAGAGAGCCGTAAGAACTGATATTTGCGATCTGCCGATGCCGCGCGAAGCAATTTCGTTGAACACTTTTTGACGGCATTCATCAAGAACATCCAGATAGAGAGATCTTTGTTCGTCTTCCAATTCGCACAAATGAATGATGTCGGTGCGGTCTGGCAATTCTTTTTCGACCTGACTTTTCAGGCGTCTTAAAACAAAAGGATGAACAATTTTTCGGAGCTTCTGACCAGCGCCCTCTATACCGGCTTCGATTGGCTTTTCAAAATTATCATTGAAGTCTTTATAGCTATTAAGAAAGTCTGGCATCAAAAAA
>CAJCIF010000547.1 GCA_903970355.1 Actinomycetota bacterium | reverse complement strand
GTCGAGCGCGACCAGCACTCCCCCCTGTTTGGGCAAGCGGCTGATTCGCACACTGTATGCAAGTCGTTTTCTTGCACAATTGCTTTTAATCGCTGATAAGCCATACCAGTCGGAAGCTTGACTTTCAGCCAGTCTGGCTTCTGTCCACCATGCCCCTTTTGTATGTCTAACGATTGCGCCACGAACCCTTCTTTACCTCATGCTGCGCTTGCTAATTTTTTTAACAACTGGCGTCAATGCTAATCTTGTGACATACTTTTGATCGACTCGTCAAGAACGTCAAGTCAACGCAAGCAATAAAAGAGTTTGGGAGAAGCCTTGTTTCACCCAAACCACTCGTATAAGAGAGTTCAGAAACTGCGATGAAAGCTTTGTTATTACGACTTAGCATTTTGATTTCCGTATAACGGGGTTTAGACCATGCCCAGAAAACCTATCCCGATTCCGCATCAAATAGATTACCTCTCGATCCTGGACGAAAATGCGGAACTAGATACCTCATTGGAGCCGAAGCTCAGTAAGGAAGAGCTTCTCACAATGTACCGTTATATGCTGCTTGCTCGCCGCGGAGATGAACGCATGCTCCTCATGCAAAGGCAGGGGCGAATGGGGACGTTCCCTCAGTCTTCCGGACACGAAGCTGTAAGCATGGGGTCCGTATTCAACATCAACAAGAACGATTGGCATGTTCCTGCCTACCGCGAATATGCCGGCTGTCTTTATCGAGGCTGGAAGCTGGAAAACTTCTTCCTTTATTGGAACGGCTTTGAAGAAGGAGCGCGCATGCCGGAAGGGGTTAACGATTTACCCTTTTGTGTGCCAATTGCAAGCCAACTTTTGCATGCCGCCGGGATCGGAATGGCTATGAATATAAGGAAGGAAAAACAGGTAGTTCTTACCTACTTTGGTGATGGCGCTTCTTCAGAAGGGGACTGCCATGAAGCTCTCAATTTTGCCTCAGTTTTTCAGGCACCGGTAGTGTTCATCTGTCTCAACAACCAATACGCAATTTCAGTTCCTGTTCACAAGCAAATGCGCAATGAAACAATCGCGCAGAGGGCAATTGCTTACGGAATGCCAGGCATAAGGTGCGATGGCAACGACGTTCTTGCTGTATATGTGGCGACCAAAGAAGCCGTCGAACGGGCTCGCAATGGTGGCGGACCAAGTTTGATTGAAGCGGTTACCTATCGCCTCACCCCTCATACAACAGCCGATGATCCTAAGAAATATCGTTCGGATGCCGAGCATCAAAAGTGGTTTTTGCGAGAGCCTTTAGGACGATTCCGCAAATACCTTTTCAACAAAAAGGTTTTGACCGAAGCTGAAGATGCCAGGATCGAAGCGGAAATCGATGCTGAGATCAAAGCAGCAATGCAAGCCGTTGAGCAACTGACGAAAACAGATGAGTATGCCAACCCGCTCAATATGTTCGACTATCTCTATCACGATATACCGCCGAGTCTGCAAGCTCAGCGCGATGAACTTGCGAAGCATTTAGAATCCAAAAATGCCGCTAAGAAAGCATCCAAATCGAGCGGCAAATCAAAGCAGGCTCACTAGCGGATTTTCCGGCGTTTCTCGTTGGCACCCCAGGAGGGTTTGATGGCTCAGATAAATATGGCAAAGGCGATTAATCTAGCGCTTCACGAGGCGATGACCCGAGACGATCGAGTTGTGGTTCTGGGTGAAGATGTCGGCATAGATGAAGGCGTCTTCCGAATAACAGAAGGATTGCTTGCCAAATTTGGCGAGAATCGCGTTATCGATACACCACTTGCTGAATCAGGCATAGTCGGCACCGCCATTGGCATGGCTCTATATGGTTTGAGACCGATTGCTGAAATTCAGTTTTCCGGCTTCGACTACTACAACTATCACCAGCTCGAATGCCACGCTGCTCGCTTTAGAAATAGAACGCGAGGCAGACTTACTGTTCCAATGGTAATGCGTGCCCCTTACGGAGGCGGCATCAGAGCACTCGAACACCACTCTGAAAGTCGTGAGGCTATCTACGCTCACACCCCTGGCTTGAAAGTCGTCATTCCTTCCGGTCCCCGCAACGCACGTGCGCTTTTGCATAGCGCCATTCAAGACGGAGACCCGGTTATCTACTATGAACCAAAAGCCTGCTACCGCTTGTTCAAAGAGGAAGTGCCCGAACAAATGGAAACTCTCCCAATTGGCAGAGCGAACCTTGTCTTAAAGGGAAAGGACATTACCGTCATATCGTATGGTGCCAGCCTGCGTGCCGCCCTCGAAGCCTGCGAAATTCTTCAGGAAGAAGACGGCGTAAACCCGGAACTGGTTGACCTGCTGACCATTTCGCCTCTCGATACGGAAACTATTGTTGACTCCGTGCGCAAGACGGGCCGGGCAGTTGTCGTGCACGAAGGGCCACGAACTTGTGGATTGGGAGCCGAGGTGATTGCCCGTATCAACGAACACGCTCTTCTTTACCTTGAGGCCCCTGTCAAGCGTATTACTGGATACGATACTCCGATACCATATTTCCAGAAGGAGATGGCTTATCTGCCGGATGCCGATAAAATCGTCAATGCTTGCAGAGAAACTCTCGAATTCTAGCTGGAGCTAAGCGCTATCGAGGGAGCAGACCATGGCTGTCGAATTCAAGCTGCCGGACCTGGGCGAAGGTATACACGAAGCCGAAATACTGGCTGTAAAAGTTAAGCCGGGCCAAGATATCCGCGAAGACGAACCTCTCTTTGAAGTAGAAACAGACAAAGCCGTCGTAGAAATTCCTTCGCCTTACACAGGCAAGGTTGAGAAAGTGCTTGTAAAAGCCGGTGATATTATCACCGTCGGTAGTGTCATGATTTCTTTTATAACAGGAGCGGAAGACAAACAATCTGCCCCAGTTGTCGAAAAAGAAGCGGCCGCTGTGCCGGCAAAAACTGCTGCCGGTTCAAAAAAAGAAGCAACCGTTTCGGCTGATGCCCGTGTCAATCAAACTGCAGGCGAAGGTCCCGTACCGGCTAGTCCTGCAACCAGACGGCTGGCAAGAGAACTTGGTTTTGATCTCAGGCAAATAACAGCCACCGGTAGTGGTGGCAGAGTCTTGAAAGACGATGTGCGCGCATTTGCCGCTAAGTCTCTTGAACCCATGGTAAGCAGCGCTCTCGCTTTTGGCAAGAAGGAGGAAACTCAGTTGGATAAGCCTGTCAGCTTGAATGAAAAATATGGTGGTGGCAAAGAATCCGGTAGCGCCGTTGCCGAGCCGACAGCCTTGAACAGTGCCAATGGGCCTTCTCCAGTTGCATTACCAGACTTCGCTAAATACGGGCCGGTTGAAAGGGTTCTTCTTCGTTCCATTCGCCGCAAAACTGCCGAAAGCATGGCCCGCAGTTGGGCTCATATTCCACATGTCACTCACTGCGATGAAGCAGAGTTGACCAACCTGGAAGCAGCACGTGCCAAACTTGAAACGGAACTGAAAAAGCAAGGCGGCAGGCTGACATTCACTACCTTTGTATTGAAAGCGGTCGCAAGCGCTCTCAAAAAATACCCACAATTTAACGCGTCTCTTGATGAAGCTAGAGGCGAAATTATTTTCAAACACTACTACAACATCGGAGTGGCTGTTGCGACCGAACGCGGTTTGATCGTGCCCGTTATACGCGATGTGGATAAAAAAGGCATAGTGGAACTCACACTTGAGCTCAACGAGTTAGCTGAGAAAACTCGATTGGGTAAGATAGAAGTCGAACGTCTGCAAGGTGGCACTTTTACGGTTACAAATGTCGGTGCCATTGGTGGCACAAGCATGTCTCCCATGATCAACTTTCCAGAAGCTGCTATTTTAGGAATGGCTCGCGCGCAGCAGAAGCCTGTTGTAAAAAATGGTGAAATTGCAATCGGAATAATCATGCCATTTGCGTTATCCTTTGACCACCGCATTGCAGACGGTGCAGAGGCTGCTTACTTTATGCGTCACATAGTTTCGCGTTTGGAAGAGCCATATAACTTTCTTCTGGAGGCTTAATCATGGTTGTTGGAGAAATGGCTCAGGAGACTGATCTTGTTGTGATCGGCGCCGGGCCAGGCGGATACACAGCCGCCTTACGTGCCGCCGAATTGGGCATCAAAACAATTCTGATTGAGAGCCGCCCCAAACCTGGTGGCGTGTGTCTGCACGAGGGTTGCATTCCTTCAAAAGCACTTTTGCATGCTGCCGAAATGATCAACACAGCCAGGTCTGCAAGCAGTTTTGGACTGCACTTTGCGGAACCGGAAATAAAAATCGAAGAACTGCGTAACTGGAAATTAGGAGTTACGGATAAGCTTGCCCAGGGCATTGAGGGCATGTGCAAAAGCAGGCAAGTCGACATTATTAACGGCACAGCCCATTTCGAAAGCTCGAAAGAATTACGCGTCGATCGAGAAAACGACAGCACCGTGCGCTTGAAATTTAAGCATGCCATTTTAGCGAGTGGTTCACGACCAACTCGCATCCCGGCCCTTTACAAAGACCCCAAGCAAATGGACAGTGCACGCATTTTTGATTCTTCTGGTGCGCTGCGCTTGGAAAGAGTGCCGAAAACAATGCTTATTGTTGGCGGCGGTTATATTGGCCTGGAAATGGGTAGCGTTTACGCTGCCTTAGGAAGTGCTGTCACGGTTGTTGAAATGACGGATGGACTTCTGCCGGGTGTCGATCGCGATCTCGTCAAGCCGCTTGCAAACCACCTCAAGACGACCTTCAAAGATATTTTTCTAAGCTGCAAGGTTTCCGGTTTGAACGATAACGGCACGGAAGTCGAATGCGTGTTTGAAGGTGCTGGTGCACCGACTACTGCAAAATTTGAAGCCGTTCTTGTTGCAGTTGGTCGCAGACCAAATAGCGAAAATCTTGGTCTTGAGAATACCGGTGTCGAAATCGACAAGCATGGCTTTGTGCAAATCGACCATCTTTGCGCCACCGCCGACAAGCGGATATACGCAATTGGCGATGTTTCCGGACAACCGATGCTTGCCCACAGAGCAATGCGACAAGGACAAGTGGTTGCCGAGGTCTTGGCGGGCCATAAATCTGCATTTGATAATCGGGCCATTCCGGCCGTTGTTTTTACTGAGCCGGAAATTGCTTGGTGTGGTATTACCGAGAATGAAGCGAAGGAGCAAGGTAAGACCATTGGTGTTGCCAAGTTTCCGTGGTCTGCTTCCGGACGCGCCATGACATTGGCGGATCCGGTTGGGCAAACGAAAGTAATTTACGCTCCGGACTCAACGCTAGTGCTTGGCGTTGGCATCGTTGGACCGCGTGCCGGCGAACTAATTGCCGAAGGCGTTTTGGCTGTGGAGAACGGTAATGTTCTTGAAGACCTGGTTGTAACGATCCATCCGCACCCGACCCTGTCGGAAACTGTCATGGAAGCTTCTATGATTGGTTTATCTCGGCTTGAACGGCAGCGCCAAAAAGAAAAAGCCAGTATGTGACTTATACGGGCCTATTTAAGCGCTCCGGCGCAGCTTCGCTGCTTCTCCGCGCGTGCCTGCGCTGCAGTCAATTAAGCGCTCCGGCGCAGCTTCGCTGCTTCTCCGCGCGTGCCTGCGCTGCAGTCAATTAAGCGCTCCGGCGCAGCTTCGCTGCTTCTCC
>CAJCIF010000546.1 GCA_903970355.1 Actinomycetota bacterium | reverse complement strand
TGATGGTCCTACGGAATCTACCAAAAATACTGCAAGATGGCTTGTAAGTGCCTTGAGAATGCTTGACCATACTAAGGAAGCCGATGAAATTACGCATTTGGTTGAAAAGTAACGGTAGTATAATCGCCCCATGGAAAAGGTGATTTACACGCAACTGGCACAAGAGGCGATTGATAAAGTAATCACCACGATGTACGAAACCGGAGATTTGCAAGGGGATAAGTGCAGATCGTGGTTTGCTCTGGCAAACTGTTGGCGGAGACCGTCTAGCTGATAAGTGACATGCACAGCCGATTGAGGAGTAGTTTCGCCCACGCCCTTATGGTTGGGTTAATAGTTATTTGTGCGTTGCAGAGTCTACCTTCCTACGCAGACACTATTGATTCGCAGATTCAGAAGGGTTGGGATCTCTATCACAGCGGAAAGTATTCGGAACTGTTTGCATTGACTGGACCGAAGATAGCGCAGAAAAAGCATAATTCAGCATGGGATGAACTTTACGGATTGGCCTTTTGTGAGACTGAAGTTTCACAAGTATCGAGGGTAGCCGATACGGTTCAGGAAGATATTATCTCCGAACCGAAAAATTACCATTTACTCGCAACCGGTGCAATTCTGCTGGCGAACGTTGCAAGCACTAGTGCTGGGTTGAGATACGTGAGAGTGCCTGCCATCAATCTCAAAAACCAGGCATTGCGTTATGCCTTGACTGCAGTAGCATTGGCACCGAAAGATGCTAGAATCCGGTTCAGTTCTTGTTATCCACCGCGGTAAAACCGAATCTGCGATTGGGCGGTGATCCTTTTAGAGAGTGGTAGCCGCTTCCATCCCAGTAGATTAGCTCTACGCTTTTATTGCGGGAATTTACTTCGCGTGCGAGATTGAATTCATCGTGGTCTTTAATGCGGATTCCATCAACGGCGACTATCACCACTCCCTTCTTAAGACCGTTAGCACGTGAAAGTTCGCTATCCTTGGCAATCTTGACTCCGTCGGTAGGCGGAGTTTTAAAGTCGGAGAGCTTTACCGGATTCAGCCCGTAGGACAAATGATATTTCACGACCTTATCACTTTCTGCTTTGAAGAGGGGATTGTTTTTATTGCGAAGATAGAAAGCATTGAGATCCCAAGTTTCGTTGGTGTAGCGTTCAACCTGGTCCTTATAAGTTTTCTCCGCCTCTTTTAATTGCCCTTGTCGTTCATAAAAGTGGGCAAGTGTACCTAACCCACCATACGAATAAACTTCTCCTGCAAACGTTGCGAGTTTTTTAGCCTCGTCTTTCTTGTCGTGGTCCAAATAGTAATCAACCAGCCATGAGCAATTATTGGCCTTTTTAACATCATCTGTTCCAAACTTCATGGCATTCTCAAATGCTTCGCGTGCCTTCTCTGGATTACTAACTTCGAACTGGGTGCCAAGGTCTATGTAAACGTCGGGTTTCAATTTTGCAGCCTTTTCGAGCCAAACTACATGTTTGATTGGATCTTGTTCTGCATTAGCGAGCATCATTATTGCGCCAAGATCATAATCAGAAATCAATTTTAGTGACTCGTAGAATTGATCACTGGTTGGATGTTCTCCATATTTTCTTCGTGCCACGTCCAGGAGCAATGGTCCATTGAAAGGCACAAGCTTGCGCAAGTCTTCAATCTCAGCCACAGAGAAATCCTTAATCTTCCTCCTATTGTGATAGTCGAAAGCTGTTCCAATCGGTATACGAGGATCAAACCAAGCCGAAGGAACCGGTATTTTGTCCTTCGCTTCCGAAAAGTCACGGCTGTAGCACCAAAGTTCTGCCACCACCTGTTGCGGGTATTTTTCCATCAGACTTCCTAATTCGCCGCTAAGCTGTTGGTCTGCCTTTTTCCGCTGCTGCTTGCTTTCATCCCAAGTTTGACTCAGCATATCCAATTTACAAAGGGGATATAAACGGAGAGAGGAAAGCAAATTTTCCGATAGCCGATATGTATTTTGTGCTTCGTCCGGAACACCCCACTTATTTTCCTCGAAGTCATATTTTTGATAGACGCTATCAAGGACGTGGCGATTGTGAAAAGCTGCTATATCGGCCCAACTAATTGGATCTAACTTCCAGTTTTGCTCGTGCACTAAGCATCGTGTTGGTTCTAAATTGAGATCCTCGTGAGCCTTTTGAGCGGCTTGAAGCGATGTAGGATCGTCAGGATGATAA
Organism: Actinomycetota bacterium; assembly: GCA_903970355.1. Classification (GTDB taxonomy): domain Bacteria; phylum Cyanobacteriota; class Vampirovibrionia; order Obscuribacterales; family Obscuribacteraceae; genus CAJCIF01. The sequence continues at coordinate 9,373 of CAJCIF010000546.1, read as the reverse complement.
AGTCCATAAGCACGTTTGTAGTCGGCCATTTCCATGTTCATACCTGGCTCGGCGTAAATGTGCCCAGCTTGAACTGAGTTGATGCCGCGATAACCTATGCGCAGCCAGTCCATTGTTAGTCTGACTTTCCTTGCTTTTAGATAATCTGTTAAAGCATCGGCACCGATATCTGCTGTGAGCGCACGAAAATATTCAATTTTTTCAAGAGCAGTGCCGTTCTCTTTATCCGCAATACGGTAATCATGCGTGGCACGAATACGCATTGCTCGCAGCCAGCTCAAAGTAGCAGGATCCTTTGTAGTTTTTTCCATCGTTTCTATCAAGGAAACAGCTTGAGCTTCTCTGCCACCTAAGCAATTCAGCACTATTTCGGCTAACTTACCGTCATTCGTCAAACTACCATCCGAATTAAGAGCTTTCGCCAAAGTCAAATGCGCGGAAGTGCGATTTAGCATCGGCCTAACATCGGTGAAGCAAGCCGCACATTCTTTCAAAGCCATGGCTGCGCAAAGTAAGGCAGCTTGATTGTGCAATTGTGAATTCAATGGATCATCACTGAGCTGGCTTGAAACTTGTTTGTTTTCTTGGGCAAAGCTTTCTGGAGCTTCTTCGCTCAAAGTTTGAATCAGGTTGTCTGAGGATGGAGTTTTACTCGATGGTTTAAGAGAGAGCTCGTCTAAAAGCTTGTGCACCCAAGACGAAAAGTTATCTGGACTCCAGATATATTCGGATATGCGAATTTCTTGTGAATCGGCATGGTCAGCTAGCTTAAGGGTGATATCGTAGGAAGTTGAATTTTCGGCAGGTGGTTTTTCGCTGGTCTTGTAGTCGATGGTATCGAAAGCGAATGAAGGCTGATTTTTCTTAGCAGCGAATACGATCATTTCCGTCACATCTCTTCCAATGGAGTCGACAAGCCATTGTTGTTCATGATGATTGGGTTCAAAAGAAAGAGCTCGTTGCAGGACCCCAAAAACGCTCACCATGGCAAGGAGTAGCGCCAAATGGACAACGTTTGGTATTCGCATAGAATCCTCCTGCGGACAAACCTTATTTAGATGCCAGATTTAGATGCCAGTTATTCTATTTTTTCGGTGGCGTTTTCGGTTTGGAAAGATCGAGACTGCCAAAGTCTTTGCAAGATGGGGCTTCGTATGATCCGGATAGAGTTACGCTATCGCTGCCCAACTGCAAATCATATTTTTTGATCAAACCAAAAACAAATGGTTTTTTCGGTCTCGAAGATATGATGCGATCGTCTTTGAGAATGCAGGATTTTGTTTTTTCATCGTAAGTGCCAGACACCGCTCTCTTACAGGTGCCGCTTTTGTCTGATACCCAGAGAAGAGTGCCGCAATATTTATCTCCGCAGTTGTTAAGGACGAGAACCGCGTTTACATGGGGGTCATTTCCAGATAGCGTACCGGTCCACTTGCCGGAAAAATGGCTTGCGGGTGAATTGTCTTTGGACTTTGTTGAACATGTAGCTTTTGAGTGATGCCGAGCTTCTGTTGGCATCGTGGAAGCAGTAGCTAATATTAGGAGGAGTGCCAAACAGGCGCCGGCAGGTTTTATCATGACAATATCCTATTCAATGCACGGGGGATAAACCATTTTAGCTCGTAGATCCATGTTGTACCTCAGTAACACAAAATTCTATTTTCAAGAACCATTTGAAGTAATGCAAAAGCGGAAAGTAGTTGAGTTGGTTGGCGAGAAGTACCATATATGAAGATAAGAAAGCTTCAGCCGAAATAGGAAATTGCGTGAGATATCAAGCGACATTCATTGCGAAATCGAGCCGAATTTTGCTCGTGAGCATGGCATTCTGCTTCCTCAGCCTACCCGCCGGGGCCCGACAAATGCTGATATCCCTTGACGTCGTCAGTTCTCCTGAGGCGGTGGATGATCAGGCACTAAATTCCTATGTCATGCAACTGCGCAAGAATATTGAAGGCAAGTGGGATCAAAAAAATGATGCCGCATTGGTGGCAAAGGTCTTTTTTCAGATTTTGAGCAATGGTGCTTTCCTCCAGGTGGGCATTCAGAATTCTTCTAACGACCAAAATTTTGATAAAGCCGCAGTCAAAGCTGTTGAAGCTAGCTTTCCTTATGATCCACTGCCACACAAGAAATTGAAGGTCCTAAATATGGTGGCAACATTTAACGGACGTTCGGGCGAAGACGATAAAGCAGAAGTGCCACCATCAACCGAGAAAACAGTTGAAGCTAATCCACTGCCTATGAGCAATATGCCGGCGGAAAGCTCTTCCAGTCAATCAGAGCATAATGTTTCAAACAATTCACTGAGTCGATCATGGAATCCAGATACTTCAAGCTACGACTTTAGTTGGTTTCGGCTCAAGACCTCTAAGGAAATAAGCAAAATGAGTGCAGCAGATGAGAAGAGCTATTTAGAGAACCGGGAAGCTTGGTTTCAGCTAACTCCTGAACAACGGTTTGGACCGATTCCCTAAAGGAGACATGCCATAAAGAAAAGATTGATAGTTGCGTTTTGTCTGGGAGCGGCTTGGGCCGTTAGTTCTACACAGCCATTAGTGCGCGCGGCGGAGATGCTGAAAGGCGGCATACAACATAGCGAGCGCCTCGATGCTCTTGGCGATATATGGCTCCCTGGCAAAGAGTTTCCTAAATATGCGCCTGTAGAAAATTTTTCCGGTGAATGGTTCATGCTACCGAATTGGCTAGCGGGTACTTGGGTTTCCGTGCAGGAAATCGAGACGGAATTTCACGATAATAAGACTGGACAATCGAGTTCTGATATCAAGATTCTCAAGACAAGAGAAAGAGAATCGTTCGGATGGCAGACGGACAGCCGAGGCGAAATCTGGACTACAAAAGAACCATTGAAACCAGTTGACCAGGAAGAGCCAGTGAAAGAAGTTGAAGGTGGTGGCGGAAATCGGACGACGGTGAAATTGCTCCGATTCAATCAACCAGTTGAAGAAGCAGAAGATTCGATCTCTTTCAAATCAAAAGATATAAGAATAAAGATTGATAGCGAGACGAACAAAATCCAGTCCGTTGCCAGGGACGAAAATATACGAAAGCTTGTTCGGCTAGGTGACGATATCATTGCCGTTCATTCCGATATTAGATCGTATGATGACCAGGGCTTTCCGAAAGGTCACAAAACAATAGTGGCATTTTATAGAAAGGAACATGATTTCGTGAAATTGGATGAGTTTGCAAACAGAGAGCTTCGCTCTTCTTTCTCAAAATATTTGCAAAGGACCGGGAAAATTTACTTGATTCCGGAAAAGGAAAGCAGTGAGTCAGAATAAGTGCGCTAGTGCAGCGAGAATCTTATTGACGATTCTTGCCACTCTCATTTTTCCATTGAATTCAGCGAAGTCCCAGAGTGCCGTAGCGGAAGCTTATATGGAAGAGGGAAAAAGAGCTTTCGATGCGGGCGACTTTCGAGGGGCAAAAAAGCTGTTCAAGCAAGCAAAAGATCTGCAGGTTACTCCATACAAAGACCAGCTATATCTGGCATCTTTGTTGAATAATTTGGGTGAGTGTTATCGAAAGCTTGCAGCAGATCCCGCCTACACTCCGGATACCAATGATCAGGAAGAAAAGAACATAACTTCCAATCGCGATCTTTATGCAGTAGCCGAGAGTTATTTGAAAGATTCGATCGCTATTAAAGAAAAGGCTCTGGGGCGATACTCAGTGGTGTTGGCTACCGGACTCGAAAATCTTGGAAGTGTGTATTTAGATGATGATCAACTTGAGGAGTCTGAAGCGCTTTTTCGTAAAGCACTGGCAATTCGAGAAGAGAAACAAGGTTTAGGACATTGTGATACTGCATCCGATTACGTAAGGCTTGGCGAGATTGCGCTCAACGATGCAAGACGGTCTTATGTGGAAGCGGCTAAGGATTACAAAACAGCATTGAGGATCTATGAACATTGCTCAAAGCCAAATGAAGCCATTCTTGGAACGTGCCACGGCAAGTTGGCTCTTACATATTACACGATGAATCAACTTGAAGATGCATGCGAACACTATGATATAGCCCTTTCAATATTCGCCATGCACTTGCCTAAGACCAAGAGTCAGCTCGATGCTCTCAAATCTGAGTTGCAACAGTTACCACAAGATATGTATGCGAAAGCCGCCAATGAACTGAGGGATATGAAATCTTCTCTGCCGGCGCGAAGTCCTCAACTCATTCCCTTCTTGAAAAAACTTGACCTGGCAGCTAGACGCGCAGGCAAGCTTGATGATGCTGCATATTCAGAAAGATATTTGAAACGAATAGACGTGATCTAGGCTGGTTGCAGCTCGTTCAATGCTGGTACAGCTGTGCCTTCTAAAAATGTGCCGAGCTGATCGAGTGAGAACTGTATGCCGGACAAAAAGTCGCCGAACACACCATACCTGGCGCTTGCTTCATCAAAACGCATTTCGTAAACCAATTTCTTGAAAACGAGTGGATCGTCTGCGTAAAGATCGACACCCCATTCGTAATTATCAAAACCAATCGAGCCTGAGATGACTTGCGTTACGAGACCATGATAAGTCCGCCCAATTTTGCCGTGATCGAGCATTTGCCGCGCTCGTTCTTCGTAAGGCAGCATGTACCAGTTAACTCCTTCACCACGTTTCTTGTCCATTGGATAGAAGCAGACATAACGTCGTTGCGGAATCTTTGCCCAGAGACGACTGGCGTTGCGCGGGTTCTGTTCTTCCTTTTTAACTCGCTCATCGAATGCCGCGACCCATTCATCTGTTCCCTGCTTCAATCCTTCTTCGGCCAATGTCGCATGGATTTTTCCTGTTGCTTCGTATAGACCAAGTTCCAAAATTGAAACATACGATGTTGCCGGTATCAAAAATTCCGAAAGACGAGTTTTATCAAATAGAGTTTGCGCGTGTGCCAGGCCCTCAAAATTTTTGCTGTAATGCGTGAGCATTAGATCGCCCTTGTGTCCGACTAATTGAGCGAGGCCGAGATCGTTATCTTGATTTGCTTTCAATTTCGAGAAAACTTGTGTAGCTTCTTCGATCATTGGAGTACGCTCAGCCTGAGGAAGTGTGTCCCATGCAAGACGTTCAAAATCGAAAATGCGGTGCAGTATCCACCAGCCTTCTAGGGATTCTGGAACATTAGGATGACGCATGAATTTAGCTCCTCAGACACAACGTAATGCCCAGGAGTATACCGTATTCGACTACCTGACTTTCGAAGTCCAGCCCAGTTTGCTTTACTTCTTTCACATTCCCGTGCAGCCTGATGCTTCCAATTATCTTGGAGGTGGCGGACAAGTTATAGCTACACCCAGCGGAATGGCAAAACAGGCTGCTACACCAGCAGCTGTTGCTGCTAAGGTAAAGGCTCGTTTACCAGGATGACGGGCGGTTAGCTGTGAATGAAGGGAACTTAGCTGCGTTGGAGCTGGCGGTTTGTTTGGATCCGGAATATAAGTCGGGCGAAAACTAACGAGTACTTGCTCTTCCTTTTTTAGCGGTGGCGAGGAAGGCATAACGGGAGACTGAGATAATGCACCCGAAACACTAGCTGTATTTGATGGCAGGGAGAATGCAAAAGCACGTGGAGACTTTATTTCGGATATGTATTTAACGGGAATAGCTTGCACACCCGCAGGCGTTTTGATACGCAAAATCTTGGGCGTTACGTCAACAATGCGTCCAATGCGCTCTACTCCGTCAGTGCCTTTGATCGACTCCTTTTCGTGGGGAGAATCAATTGCTGGAAGGCTAAATCCTTTCGTGAATATTGCCATACCTTGAATGGTATCGCCTGTGGCACTACTTGTTGTGTGAATATCAATGATCGTACCAACAAGTTCTGCTTCTGCAATCGGATCAGCAACATCAGAGAGTACTGCAATCTGATTCTGTTCCATTACCACTTTACCTTCTGATAAATGCAGCGGACCAATCGCTTTGATTGCTGCATTGCCTTTTATGGTGCCAGTATCCGATGCGGCAGTGGGTGATAATGGTTCAGCGTTCGTTCCAGCAGGAAAAAACGAAAACTCGCCCATCGTGATAGCAGCGCAGGACACTAACATGATCGCCCTGATTTTGGCTCGCACTATTGATCTCTTCACGTTCCCCTCCTACAGTGAACAAATCTCACTCTGATGATTCACAAAGCCCTAACAACTAGCATAATATTGAGTAATTCCTTATAAATTTGACTCACCTCGGCTTTAAGGTCGAGAAGCATGGCAACTCGATCTTCCAACATATCAATAGTAACCGCGTTAGTTTGAGGTATCGTACCGGCGAGGGTTCTGGCATAAAGACGTCCCTTAGGCGTATTTAGGGATGGAACCCTGCCCAGCATAATCCAGCGATCAATTAGTAATTCGCGTCTTGTTGGTCCTACTTTTTTCCCTCCCGGTGGCACAGAATTCAAATATCTCCAAATAACATCAGGATATTCTGTCTTGGAATTATTAGGACGCTTGAATATTTTTGCGAGCATGTTTGGGTCAATCGGCGCTGACAGGGCGGCACCCTTGTTTTGATGCAAGGCAACAGCGCCCAGTCCGGTAGCCATTATTGTGCCTGCTGCTTCAACAACTTCTCCAGGAAGTTCATAACGAGAATCGGTGTTAGTTTCAACCGGCATCTGTAACAGATTGCCTACCGATGATAATCCTCCGTTGGCCAGGACGTTCGCCATAGCGTTTGTTTTGCTTGATTTATTACGGCTTCCTTCCAGTGCCGCCCTTATTTCCACTGATATAGCGGTTTCGGATTCAATTTGAGCAATTACTGCCTGGCATTGCAGTGAAGTGGTTAGTACCAATTCTGTTATTTCCAATCTCAAGGTTGTGCCCTCTGCACTTAAGGCCACACCATGTTTATGCCTGTCATGTTCGCGAAGGTGCTGCAAGCGAGTTAAGTGATCAACTAGCCCCAGCTCTTCGGCCAGCTGATACGATTCTCTCGTAAGACAGCCGGTTAATGATAATTGTGCTTGCGCGGCTCGAGATTCAGTTTCCGAAAGATCATCCGGATCTGCCGAGGCTTTCAATACTGAGAGACTAACGGCTAACCAAAAAAAGATTGCAGTTTTGAAAAAACGCGCTCGCATCAATAGTGTGGTGCCCGCCAAACACGGCGATTATACTGGATCTCAGCCTGTCTGAGAGCTTGCACCCACTCGATATTCGTCGCATGTGCTGACCGTATATGTTTGGCTCGGAGTATCGCACCATGCCGCAACTATATAGCGTGCTTGCCCTAATCTTGGCTGCCCATTTTCTTCAACGCTACTTTGAGAGCGTCTGGAAGATTTGCAGCCGGCACTTTTGATATATCAAGGCCGACGGCCTTGCAAAGATCAGTGACAACGGAGCCCAATTTTGGATCCTGAAGAAGTTGTTGGCGTTCTTGGAGCGTCAAGTTCTTAAATGCACTCGTCAATTCAGCTTTTGCGGCATCCATTTGTCCGGATGAAAGAAGAGCATCCGCGTAGTTCTCGTGTGCAGAGAAATCAATCGACACAGCTTGATACACACGCTCAAGGTCTTGTATTTGTTGTTGGCGCTTGTCCGAGAGTGGAATAACATTAGTTTCGTATGCTTCTATTGCTTTGACCAGATCTGGATATTTCTTTGCCAATTCTGCTTTTGCAGCTGCCCGAGCGGCAGGGGATGGAGCATTACCATAGTTGTCCAGCGCCTGTTTGTCAGCGTCTGTTGCTATGGCTGAGAAAGCATCATATTGCTTCTTCAAATCACTGTTCAATTTTGCCATTTTTTCGGGAGGAACAATGGCGTCGATCTGCTTTTGCACTGCTGCAATATCCGAAGTTGCTGAATTAATGGTATCGGTAAGCAATGTGTCTGCGTTCTTGTCGTTTGCCTCGAAACGCGGTTTAAAGGTTGCTATTGCAGAAGCCGGGTCTTGAGCACCATTAAAACCACTGCGTGTTGCAGCTATTTCTTTATTTAGAGCATCAGGATCTACGCTGCCTGCATCGAGTGCAACCTTTGGAAATCCATGGCTCTGAAGCAGAGTAGCAACTTGCTTAGAAGTGTCTGCCGGAGCGTTCTTTAGTAATTGTTGTGCATCGTTGGATAGCTTGGCTGGATCGTTTCCGTCCTGTTTTTGTAAGCTATTAACATCTTTTTCAAACGTAGCCCAATCTTTGCGTTTCTCAGCAGCAATGGCGTTAGTTAGTAAGTCTTCCATTTCCTGTTCCTCAGTGCGTCTTCACACTATAGGTCGGAGACCTAGAAAAGAAGTTTCTAAGTTGTTAAATGGGGTCTGAAAGGGGACGAATACGAAATTTCCTTTAAGCAGACACAGCGAAAGACTGAAAAGTAGTGCAGCCGCTGCATTGTCCCGGAGCCGCTTGCTGCGATGGACTCTTCCACAAATCAATCACAGAAAAAGAATAGAAAAGGAGGTGAACGGAATAGGAACGATCGACCTCGTAATAAAAGCGGTGGTTACGAGGGAGGAGGTAACATGAAAAGAATAATTGTGATGATTGCGCTTCTAGCGAGCATGGTATCTAGCGCACCATCGGCAGAGGCACGATATTTCGGCCATGCCGGATTTGGCGGATATCACGGCTATACACCAGCATACCGAGGTGGCTGGGGCGGAAATCACGGCTGGGGTAGATATCGCGGCTGGAACTCTGGAAACTACGGTGGTTGGGGCTATGGTGGCGGCTATCCAGGTTGGGGCGGCGGTGGCTATCCTGGATGGGGTGGTGGCTGGGGTTGGCATCACCGACATTGGCACCATCACCACTATTGGGGTTAAATGATCACAGTCTTTAAATCAACCAAGCTTGTAACTAAGCAGATTCGTGCGTGAGGACATCTAAGTGATGATCCGGTTTCCAATTGACCTTCGGCACTATCGGTTCATCTTTTATCTTTTGAAACTCGCCCTGGGTAACGTCATCCCACGACTTTTTTGCGCCGTCTGGAAATTCCACGGTCATAGCACACTTGAATGGTTCCATCGACTGTACGTCATACGTGACACTGCCACCACTGACAGGATGAATTACAAGATGATTGCCATTATTTGAAATGTCCATCCTGCCCTCATCCCCTATTTGGCTCGTAGTGCCATCCTTGTGAGTGACGAGAGAAACATCCGATTTTAAATTGTCTTTGTTTGTAGTTTCAACCAGAGATGTTCGATCCCCATTCGCGCTGGTTGTTTCTGCTACATTTAATCCGTTTTCGTGGCCGGGAACGGAATAAGTTAAAGAGCCGTCGGATTTAACTTGCACGTTTGATAACTGTGTGACGCTATTGTCTCGATCTATGCGCGTATAAGTTCCATCGGAGTTACGAGTGATCGCATCGCCGTCGGAATCCTGTACCTCTTTCAGTTTTTT
>CAJCIF010000545.1 GCA_903970355.1 Actinomycetota bacterium | reverse complement strand
TCGCCGCAAGAACGAAAGAAATAAACCCGCCCCAGCCAGTGAAAATCTCTACTGGAACCTCGATTCAAAATATCGCGCACTTGATGAAATAGAAACGAATGCAACAACCGTTCGGAAAGTATCATTTGTGCTTTATCCGGGCAATAAGAAGCCGCAAGCGATTAACGCCAAAGTTCTCATGCCCCGCGAGAGCAAAAACTAAATTCTGGCCGCGATTCTAGCCCCGATTTCTCGCCCGCCTTCTAGAGCGTGGCTTATTATCATCTGTCTGTTTGGCTACACTCTTAACGGGGTCCAAACCTCTCACAGCAACCGCTTTTGGATAGCCATCCATCGCGTCTGTCAGCCTGCAATCAACTTCTACTTGAACGCTGCGGTCGTCGGTCTTAACCCCATTTTTGTAGTTGGTCACCTTGCCAGTTACTCGCATAGGGACCACTTCTTTAGCCATATCACCAACGGCTCTTACAATCGGCGTTTCAACTTTGTTGCTTGTCTTCTGGTCTTGTGCATCCGAGATGAATTTCAGTTCTTCCAAGCCAGGTTGAGGCAAACGCCCGATCGATTGCAGGTTGTTAATTGTGTTGTCGTCGAGTTCTTCTCGCATCAGCGCAGAGATCGAACGTCTGTATGTGTCGGGATTGCGGTCTAGCAAGTGTTGAACAACTTTTCCGGCGAAACCTTCCAGCTGTTGCTGCCGTTGTCGCTTGCGTTCTTCAACCGACGCACAAGACGTTAGCAACCCAACCACAAAAAAGCAGGTGCTTATTTGGACGATTTTTGAGATAGTAAAAAGCTTCTTCGCGTGGGATGTGGGATTCATAGAAAAGGCTGGGAGTATTTTTCGATTGTACATTAAAACGGTTGCGTGAAACTGTCGCCCTGACCTTTGGCGCTGAAGAGTTCGTGTATCTCCTGCCAGACGAAATCTTCATCTCTAATTTCAGTATAATCTCTGCCCAATGCCAGCAAGGCGGAATTTTTAACGTCGTTTCTGGCCTTCAGTTTATCTTTGACGGTCCAAAGATGCATGGTCAGCCGTTTCAACTGCGACAAACGGGCTTCCCTTTCTGGATTTACCCTGTCAATCAATAGCAACCATTTTTCCAGACGGCGAATCATTTTCTCCTGCGCTTCATCCTTTTCAGAACCGCGTCTGTAATGAGCAATGATGCCGTTTACTATTGTTTTAGCCACCGCATAATCACCATTGGCGAAATAATCCTGTACAAAACTTTGCCAGTTTTTGCCCCACCTCGGCTCGCCCGGTGATTTTTCTTCGTTCGTTACCCACTCAACGGCTTGGTCCAGGCAAAATTTTGCCGTTGCATAATCGTGCATGCTCGTATAGTAACGGCCCAGAGATTGAAACGCTTCAACGACATCACGGATGGTGCACATATATTCGTTTTCGAAAGCCAGAAGCAAGGCATTTTTGAGGTGCTTTTCCTCATCGATATAATCGCCGTTCTTACCACAAACAGCCGCGAAATGCCTGCAATTGGAAGGCACCAGCTCCAGAAGTGTTCCTTCTTTTGGGAATGGATTCTCCGTAATGAGGACTTCATATCCGGAAGGGCCACCGTACTTTTCCGCAATCTCCTGAATTTTCATCAGTTGTTCCATCTTCAAATATTCATTGTTCTCTGTTCCAACTGAAACAATGAGCTTGTCAGATTTGGTGTCTGAAAATCTTTCAACGAAACGAATGCGCAAATTGTTGGAAACGGTCTGTCGCGCTTCGACAGTAAAGTCAAAAACTATGCGCGCTTCAACAAGCGTTGCTTTTGCAATTTCCACCAGGCATTCTCTTTTTAAAAACGAATCGGACTAATTTTATCGTCCCGGCCAATACTTTTTGCTATATGGCGAAGAACAATTGTTCTCAAGCAGCAACCGTAATATTATATAAAATAGTAAAACCTGGCAAAAAAGGAGGCAACTAGTCTTATTGAGCAGGTTCGCTCGCCAAGAAAGTTGCCTCCGCAATCATCCGCACCATGCCGGTTGTTCATGCTGCTGCCTGATGCTTCCAGGCTGGATCCGGAACACAGGCAGGATCACCAGAAGAATCCCCAGTGCTGTGCGCGCGAGCAAACATGTGCTTGAGTTTTGCGCAAAGCTCCAGGAAATCCTCCTTTTGATCTTGATAGATGATCTTCTTTGCCAGCGCTACCAACTCCTCCATATTTTTGGGATCGACGTTGTCCATGTCTGCATTGGCGGCAGGCAATTCCGTTTGGAAACGGAAATATAGCCTGCCGAGTTGACATGGCAAAAGATCGTTAAACGCTTTTACGATCTTCCGCAGCTTGTAGTCCACAGTTTCACCGGATGACGTAATGAAGATATCCGGCAAAACACCAGCCCAGTCCCAGAGATGATAACGCTTCACCTTCTTGATATCGGCAGGCTGTTTGAGCGTTCCTGTCCCGATTGAGACAACGAAAACAGGATAACGCTCACCGGCTTCGTCCATCAAAGCAAGCGCTTCTGCAAAAGCGCAATCGGCTGGACTGTTGATCGTCACGCCACCGTCTATGGTGGTCGTGCCGCCCAGTGCAGCAATTGAAATCGGATCGAAGTAGGTAGGCGCTGCCGAACTGCCGCGAGCTGCAACCCAGGCTGGCACTGTCGCGTCAACCGGATCCCAACTCTTGAGGAAGTACGTCTGGACCGTCTTCATGTCGTAAGTGACGACCATGCATCTGGTGAGAGAATCACCAAACAATGAGTCCCCGAACGCATTCTGCAGTTCGGAGTTGATACCAGTTACGTTGTAGCGACCACCACCCAGCACGAAGTGGATGATCTCGTAAATGATGCTCTTTTTGAAAATGTATTTGCCGCGTTTCAAATACAAGTCCAAAGCCTGCTGTGCCGTGTAAAGTGCGCGACCATCGGGACCGCGACGAGTAAGCGCTACAGCCAAAAGAGCAGCCGTCGAGTTCCCGGCGATCATATCGAAAAGCTCCCAGATTTGTTGTCCGGTTAACTCTTCGATTGCGACGAGGATGACGGCGATGATGATGCCTCGAATACCACCGCCGTCCATGCTGAGAAGGCGGAAGATTTTTTGTTTTCCTTCAATCACGGGCATCGGATGACTGATTGGCTCGTGAGTGAGATTCGAGGTGACTGGTGCTTGCTGGTTTTCAACTAGAGTGAGCCCTGCCATGCGAGCAAGCCCGCGCGCTAAGGCAAAGCGGATTTTTTTGGCAAACATTTTGAACCTCCTAACATTTTGCGAACGAAAATTGCCGCATCATTGATTCGATGCGTGCCAATGCCGTTCTGTGTTTAAAAGTCGCTGGCCCGTTTCTTTCCGGCACAGCAAACCTTGCGATTAGACTCTCAATCCCATCGCTAAATGCGTGGGAAACTACATACCGTCAAGAGACGAGCTTTCAGATAGCAATAAGGCGAGGGGGACTCTAAACTCTGATTACGGTATTGGCAATTGGGCGGATATGTTGGGAAACGCTCGCCAGGCTAGTCTGTAACGCCATGGAAAGTCAATTGAAACAGATCTGTTTTGACTGTCGGTTTAAGGATTGCATTCGCTCCATAATTGGCGCGGCTGCAGCTAACCTCTAACAGTTCGTTGATCCTTATTGTGAATAGACCATAGCGAGCCAGTTTGAAAGAAAAAAGGCACCGAGGACAAAGATGAGCACTATCCAGAACCACTCTTCCAGGTTCAGCTCTTCCGGGTCCATCATGACTAAGCACCGCCAGTTGTTTTAATCATGTTATCGCGGTTTCGCGAGTTTCTTAGCAGTTGATTTGCTGGATTGATTGCCTGGTTGTGAAATATGCGTTTTTAACTGGGGTGCATTTGGATAGTACTGCTCAATTTGAGCTGTCACCAACTGCTTTGATGCAATATCATCGGCAGGGGTGAGATCGTATTTGAGCCAAAGGCCATCCCAATTTGCCGGTGCAATCATAAGGGCTTGATTGACAAGCTGACGGGCTACGACGTCGTTCTTCAGCGTATGCAGTAACTTGGCAGTGACAACATAAGTTGTCGCCTCGGTGCCGCAATAATGTGCGGCTGTTATCAAAATAGGACGTGCGACAGATACTGCTGTGTCGCGTGGAAAGTTGTCGAGGTAAAAATTTGCAGACTTGGCTAACACTGCCGCTCTCACCTTGAGGTTGCCGGAAGCAGCAGCTTTTTTGTCGGCGTCATCAAACCCCTTTGTGATCGCAGTTCTTGCTGATTCATCTTGAAAGGTCAATCCAGCAGGCGGCGCAGCATGGGCTGACAGATCGGCCATGCACAATGCTTCAATTGCATCGCAATGTTTTTCTTTTGCCGTATTAGAGAGGAAACGATATTGATCGGCGCGAGCTGGTGAGTAGCCGGAAAGTGCTTCGCTCTTTTCGATGCTTGAGAGTTCTTCGTAGAGGTGCTCAAACGTTTCCTGAGCGGGAGGACGATCGAGGATGATCTTTTGATTGAAATAGTCAATCGTAAGGCGATAGTGTTGTAAGAATGGATTTCCCAGAATGGCTAGTCCAGAACTGGAAATAATACCTGCTGGTGCTCTGCCTTCCGGTGCTACAGAAAAAACGGGATGGGTTGCTTTAAGTTCACCCAATTGAAAGCGATCGAATTGCACGGCACCAATTGGAACTTTGCGGCCGTCCAACCCTTGAATGCTTCCAACCGGTAAAATTGCGGATTTTAAAATGGGTTTGGCCAGTTTCTCCGAGATGTTGTTAAAAGCAGCACCGGTATCGACAAGCAAGGAAATATTTTCTCCGTCGAGATTACCATCAAGCAATAAGCCTGCAAGCCCCAGCGCAGGCTTAGCTGGCAATACAACTGCGTCGGCAGAAAGTGCGGCAGTGTCATGCGGATTGGCAAAAGTAATTTTCTGATTGGCATAATCGATGGTAATCAAAAACTGTCTGAGCACATTTGCGCCCAGCAAGCCAGCCGGTTTACGCCCGATGATTTGCGAGAATGTCGACAGATCCGTAACCGCAAAAGCAAGATTGTTGAGACGGATATCCTTAAGCGACAGCGATTTGATGGTCATGTAGGAAAGAGGAACAGATCCTGAGCCGGTTGTCATCTCGAAACTTGACTGCTTAGCTTCCCCGAATTTAGGGGCTATGGAGCTATCCAACACACTTTGAGTGGCACCGGTGTCGACAATGAAGGAGAGATCCTGATTGTCATTTACTTTGGCGGTAACGAGAATTTCATTGAATACGAGTTCGAAAGGAAGAGTAACTGAACTCCCTGCTGCTATTGGCGATGCCTGTTCCACCGGCATCATGAAAGCTGTATCTTCAATCGGCAGTTCTTCGATTGTGGCTACCTTTAGAACCGAAGCTTTTTGAGTGCCGCAATACTCGGTTATGAGGTAGGGCTGATAACTGCCTGCAAATGGCTTGTAGTCCTCATAGCTATAGATCTTTCTTGTGTCTACACCCTGCTCCGTGTCAATCCCGTCGTACTCGCTTTGCAAAACAAGATGTGTTTGACGGTCTACATAAAACAATGTTGGACTTTCATCGTTGAAAGTAATTTCGAGGAGATCACAACTGTGGCCGAGTGCGTCTTTTGTACCGACAATCCTCAATTTCGCCTGGTCATCAGAAAGTTTTCCCAGTAAATAGAGACCATGATCAATTTCGTCTCGTATGCTTTTTTCAGAAAGGCTGCTCGATCGAATCACCTGGTCACCCTGCTTTGTCCAGCTATGTTCTCCGTCATAGGCTGTTAAGAGAGGCTGGCCCATTACCTCCATGTCAATCCGCATTTTTCTCCCTTTGGTCAACATGACGAGATCAAAGGTGTTGGCTGCCCTAGATAATGTCGAATATTGAATTACCTTGCCGGTACTGCGCATACCAGCTTCTATGCCGTGCTTTATCGCATCTGGTCCACCATAGGCATCAATAATTTGTTTTGCAAGTTGGTGAGCATCCTCGGAAACGGAGTGCTCAACATCTCCTGAAACTGGCAGAAAGCCACTAGCACTAAACAGAAAAAGCAACGACAAAAAAAGGACAATCGAAAAACGTGATTTCAAGCTGATTAGTAAGACTCCATAATTTGTTTTTTGAGGATTGGTTCTTTCAGAATCATCATTTTACCTGCTTAATCAAATAGTGGATTGCTGATGCTACATTAGAACCCATGCACACCCAGGTAAAGACACCACAAGTAATTCGAACCGTTGCTGAATTCAGGCAATGGCGGCAGTCAGTCAACGAAAAGGTTGGACTTGTTCCGACAATGGGCGCTCTGCATGAAGGGCACATTGCTCTTATTCAAAAGGCAAAGACTCTCTGCGATCGAGTTGTAGTCTGGATTTTCGTCAATCCTTTGCAATTTGGTCCCAACGAAGATTTTGATGCGTATCCAAGAACGTTCGAACGAGATTTGGAAATATGCAAAGAAAATGGCGTGGACACTATATTTGCGCCTACGGAAAAGGAAATATATCCTGAAGGAAAGGATAAGTGCATAAAGATTTTTCCGCCATCAGAACTGGCAGATGTTTGTGAAGGTTCCTACAGACCTGGTTACTTCGTTGGAATCGCTACAGTAGTAGCAAAGTTTTTCAATATTGTTCAACCGAACGTAGCAGTACTGGGCGAGAAGGATTATCAGCA
>CAJCIF010000544.1 GCA_903970355.1 Actinomycetota bacterium | reverse complement strand
TAATTGGATCCAGTTGTATCAGAACTTTGTGGATCGGATAAAACTGCTGCTGATGCTGAAAGAGCATAAAGTGCTAAAAAGCACAAAGTGGGCGGCAAGAACGACGTTTTGTCCGCTCTAGAAAGGACACCGAATTTCAACTCATCACCTCGAACACCGATCAAAAGCAGGCATATCGCTTGGAGGATATCGGATAGGCAGCGCTGCTTTCCATGGACGCAGCTACTGTACTCCTAAAACGAGCCGTTGACTACCTCTATAAACGTCTTTGAATGTTTTTGTATATAAATCTAGAACCAGGGGTAAATAACTGGTGCATACGGATTTGGTGCATAAACATTATTTATTGGTGGTGCCAGCAAGGGCGGCGCAAACCAGGGGGCGGGGTAAGCACCTCTATTTAGAAAAAATGAAACTGGTGCACGTCCGATTAACGGTGATTGATTTCCGTAAGGCATTGCGTATCCGAATGCATTACCAAAGCGAGGAGCAAAGCCGCCGTACGGCATTCCATAAGGGTTGTATCCGTACGGAAAACCTGGAAATCCATATTGCGGATAGCCATTTTGAAAAACAGGCTCGAAAGTTTGTTCAGTTCTGGAATAAAACGGCATAACCGGGCCCACTTCTTTGTTTATGAGCGGCACGATATGTCCGTTTGGATCTACGGGGACACCAAGAGAACTAAAATCAGTAGGCAGCTTAACTCTTGGTCTTTCCGGCTTTTTAACGGGACTAGGCACTTCTTCCATGAAGTCGCTGCCATCTGAGCTTTTAATTGTTTCGCTTGCAGAAGAATTTTGTTTTTCTGTTGTTACGGCTGTTGTTACGGAAGGATCAGCCAGAACATGTGGTGAAAATGCGGTGAAAAAAATAGATGCTCCCGCAAGCACCACCCCTAGCTGCTTTGTTGCCAAGTTCCGAAATAAGATCAAATTTCGGTCTATCGCTACTTTTGCGGCTACGCACATGGAACTGCTTCGCGCGCCTCTTCCACGAGTTCCTTTTCTTTACTCGAACGTGTAGCAAGAAGTTCTGCAGAATGCTGCCTTGCCCAAGTTTCTAAACTTTCTAGAGCAGGCATGAGCGTGTTGCCGAGATTGGTTAGCTCGTATTCAACGCGGGGAGGTACCTCAGCGTAAACAGTTCGTCTTACCAGACCATCTGCTTCCAGTTCTCTGAGCTGGTGTGTAAGGACCCGTTGCGTTACACCTTGCAGTTCACGCTTCAATTCATTGAAGCGAAGCTTGCCAAGACGCAGCTTGCAAAGAATGAGCACCTTCCACTTATCAGAAATCATGGCAATGGTGGCCATTATGGGACATTCAAGCTTTACCGACATATACTAACCTCGCTGATGCTTAGTATATAAATAATCTTAACCGACATTAGTCGCACTATAAACTAACTTATACCGAACTTGTCAATTTGTGTCGGGAATTTTGCTTCAGTCCACATTAACAGTTACGCTCATTTCGGCTTTAGGCGTTTTTTTGAAGTCTGCTTGCGCCCTTACGTTCTTACCCTTACTGTCCGTTACGGTTATGGCATATTCGCCATAAAAAGCTGTAACCGAACACTTCCCATTGCTATCAGTTGTTGCTGAAGCAGTAGTCCACCATTGTTTGTGAATGAGATCGGCGAGCTTATTAAAAACAGGCTTGGGTGTGCCATCTCGCCGCAACAACCCATCGGCACTGTCTGCAGCGGGATTACCGTCTGCGAAATTATCCCAAACTATACCGGCTATCTTCGGGTGGCTGAAGAGAACGCGCATTACAGAAAGTGCGTACTGCGATTGTTCTTCTTCACCGCGGGCGGTGCTCGGCCCCGGCTTGCCGCCATTCTCAAGAGAACTCAAGCCGCTCGGGATGCTCAGTTTGGTTATATAGATAGGAATATTGAAAGGAACAACCCTGTCGCACTTGCCCCAAACATCCCGCACATCTTCGTATTCTCCCAACTTGTTTTCGAATTTAATTCCCAGTCCGTCCAGGGTTGTGCTGTATGTTTGTTTCTGGCCGATCAATTGTGCTGCCGTTGTGAGATCACCGGTTGAATATATGAACTGCGCATTTTTATTGGTGTCGGCTGCATGAGCCCAGGATAGAACAAGAGAAAGGGCGCGCAAAACTTGACTCGAATTTGATTTGCCTGGTTGCAAACGCAACCAAGCCGATTCACCATTGACGGGTTCGGCAAAGTAATCGAGGGTAAGGTCATTGATGATATCCCAGAGAAAAACAACATCGGAGTAATGTTTGATCACTTCCTTGACGTGCGATTCAATCGCCTTGCCAGCCTCAGCACCTTTCTTTGGCGCCCAGCTCGGATAAGAATTGTAGGAAATAAGTTCCAGGCCCATTAAGTCGATCTTTTGGCTCTTGCACCATTTAACAAGCGAATCAACTTGTTGAAATTGTTGGGTTTTCTCAGTTGGTTGCAACAGATTCCAGGCAAGAGGCAGAGCGGCAAAGTTAAAGATTTTGGCAAACCGTTCCTTGTTGCTGGCGCTTTTAAGCAAGGCTTCCGAGCCACAGCCAAATTTAAAATCATGGCGAGTTTGTTCCACTTTTACTTGTGCTTGTGACACGGGTTTTCCATTTTTGTCCTTCACGATCACGATCAGGCTGCCGCGTCGCTCAATTTCTATGCGGTGCTCTATTGAATTGGCATTTAGCTTTCTGCGAATAGCAACAGCTTGTTTGTTCGGTCCGGTATCAACTAGTTGCACTTTAGCAATGTCAACGTCACCTTTGTTTTCGCCCAAAGAAAAGCGCACCGTATATTCACCGGACTTGCTTGCCGGAGCAAGAAAGAGGAAATGATTAGGCTGCGTATCCCAGGTTGGATAAAGGTCCACACGAGTGTCAAAAATTTTTCGGCCGTCATTTTTGGTTGATAGATAAGAGACATAGATCCGATGTTTGGTTTTGGCACGTGCATAAAAAAGCAAATGTATGCTGCTGTCTGCTTCGATATCTTTGTTTACTGGTGCCTGAAAAATGAAATCACTTGCCTTACCGTCTTTTGCTACTTTCAATTGGTAATAGGCAGAATTGCTTGGGCCGCCAGTAGGCATTACCACTGGTTTTTTGAGATTGCCCGGTTGGCCGGATTGCCAGGTAGCATCGGTAAGGAGGTCTGGAAACTCAGGCGTGGCAGCCTTTTGACTGAACGCACCCGGACCATTGAATATGGTCAACAACAGGAGAGATAGTGTTGAAAGCGCTATATGACGAGTTTTCATAGTGAAATTACCAACTGCTTGTCTCTTTCTACATCTTTTGACACCTTGAAAGTCTTACTGACTGTCCGTCCAGAGCTGTCCTTTACGGTGATAAGATAATCTCCATAGAACGCCTTGGTTGTAAAAGTACCGGTACTGTCTGTGGTGCCCTTCTCATTCGTCCACCACTCCTTGTGAATGAGATCAAGAAGTTTATAATAGGCTAGTTTTGGTGTGCCATTGGATCGCACCAAACCTCTAGGCTGATCGTATGGCCAGTCGCGCAGAAGATCATAGTTGATTGCCCGCACGCTCGAATGGCTGAACAAGACGCGATAGAGATTAACGATATATTCCGCCTGTGCTTTTTCTCCCTTAATATTGCCATTCAAAACCGCAATTCTAGTTGCATAAACGGGAAGAGGTTTATTGATATTTTTGCATTCTTCACAGCTTTTCCATAGGTTAGCGAGATCCTCATACTCTCCTGGGCAATTCCATCGGCAAAGGCCAATCGCATTGGGTGTGTGTCCGAAGGTCTCTTTGTAGTTCAAAAAGAGATCAATAAAATGCGAATCGTACATGTTGTAGATGAATTTGGTGTTTTCATTGGACTTGGCATTATGCGCCCAGGTAAGGATGAGTTCCAGGGCGTTCATGGGTCGGTCATCGATATCTCGATTCTGTTGTGGCAATGTCTGCACCCAGTTAGAAATGGCATCTTGGGGCAGCGGTTTCCTCACCGCTTTTATCAAATCAGAAGCTACGACGATTGTAGGAACCTGCGGTGAAAGAGTTTTGACCGAGTTAGTGATTTCAGTTCTGAGAATCGAAGAAGTGTCCGCTCTTGGCTTTTTAAGCCAAGCGGGAAGATTGTCTGTACCAATAAGTTCATTGGCATAAGGTTCGATACCATGTTCTTTGAACCATTTGATTTGTTCAAAAACCCAGTCATACTTCTGTTTTCCTTCCGTTGAATTTATATCGATCATGAAAGTACTCAAACCGCCCCAATTAAAAAGCTGCAAGAACTGCTTTTGATAATTGAGCTGGCTGGCTGATTTATCGCCCGGTGCTAAATTGAAAATAGTAGCGCCGAATAAAAATTCGTGACGCTTTTGCTCAACGGAGACGTTTACTTTTGGAACAGGTTTATTGGATTTATCGAGAACTAATATGTGCAGATTCGCTTTTCGATAGGCATCGATGCGGTGCTCAATTTCGGCCGGACTGATCTTCGCCCTGGCCCGGCTCAATCCCTCATCGTAAAACAAGTGCAGATCGCCAATCTTTACACGTCCTTCTATCCTGGTTATTTTGAATAAAATACGGAAATTTTTAGAAGCCGACTTTGGTACTTGAAATTTATATTGATAGAACCGAATTTGTTCTGTAAGAGGAATTGATTTCTCCCAATAAGGTTTATCAGAATTAATTTCAGAACAACTGACTGTCACCGCCCGTGATACCTCGCCATTCTGGTCTTCGCCACGTTCGGAAGAGGTAGCAAAGGCAAGAGTGAGTTCGGTGTCGGCTGGTACTTGTTTAGGAGGAATAACCCAGACATTGAAAGAATTGGTGCGATTTGGTGTGCCCACAAATGCCGTCGTAAAAATGTTACGTCCAAACAGTGTTTTGATCTCCTGGCTCTGCCCGGTTACATTCCAGGTGTTCCAATGGTAATTGGTTGGAATCAGGTCTGCCTGCGCCTTTTCTAAATAACGTACGTCGTTAACAAGCGCGTTTTGTTTGCTGACCAGTTCCGCTAACTCACCTTTTACATCATGCGGTCTGGGAGCAAGAACCTCTTTGTCGTTTTCTAATTGCTTAACGGCATATGAGCCGATAAAAGATTTGTGAGCGCTGTTTCCCTGGGAATGGGCGGCCGTAAGAGCTAGCGTGCTCGCCAATAACATTACAAGGATATGTTTGAGTCTCATGGAACGTATCAGAGTGTTATTTGAATTGTCACGTCTCGATCGTCTCTCTTCGGAAAGTGAATCTCTTGCTTTATTGAATGACCTTTGTCATCTGAAACGGTTAGCAAATGATCACCGTAAAATATTCTCCGACTGAAGATACCCTTTGGATCGGTTCTTCCCTGCTCATTCGTCCACCATTTCTGGCGGATCAACGTGAGCAGCTTATCATAGGCCGGTTTCGTTGTGCCGTCGCTGCGCACTAATCCGGAGCCATGTTTGGGTCGGAGGGGATCATCTTTGAGATTTCGCCAGATAATGGAAGTAACTTCTGGATGGCTGTAAAAAAGTTTGTATAAGTTTTCCGCCTGTTTTGCCTGGTAAATTTCTCGCAAGTCTGGAGAGTCTTTCTTCTGTTTGGAAGGAAAGCCTTGTTTAGCACCACTATTGATGGCAACATCGGCGATCGAAATAAGAATAGGATTGTTATAGTTATAGGCAACCGCATTACACGTTCGCCATGCATTGGTTGTATCTTCGCTGCTAAGTGTTTCAGGATCCAATTCGATTTCGACTGCCTTTGGC
The DNA here is from genome assembly GCA_903970355.1 of Actinomycetota bacterium. Lineage (GTDB taxonomy): Bacteria > Cyanobacteriota > Vampirovibrionia > Obscuribacterales > Obscuribacteraceae > CAJCIF01. The sequence continues at coordinate 5,911 of CAJCIF010000544.1, read as the reverse complement.
ATATAACCGAATTTTCTTTTTTCAGAAATAATAAGGGGGATGGACTCAAGATTATCTTCACGATAGTAGAAGTCCAGAGCACTTTTAGGTTTGGCTCGGTGCGCCCAATTTAAGAGCTTCTCCAGAGCATATACGGAATGAATATTCGTTTTTGGCAACGTGCTCATCCAGCCGAAAAATCGCGAATTAGCGTTCTTGTCCCCAGACATCCGGGTGAGATTGTGCGCTACTTCCCAGGCTGGTATTTGCCCACCAAAATGGGCAATCGTATCAATCACATGCTTTTTAATTTGAGGACCTATTTCTACAGGCTTGTAGGAAACCCATGAGGGAATGTGATCGAGTGATGTTAAGTCAGTAGCCATGAAATAAATGTGATGTTCCGCGCACCAGCGCGCTTTCGCATCGAGATTTGCATAATCCGGCTTTCCTTGCACCGCTTCTAACTCATCCCAATAAGCTGGTGCTGTTGTGAAGTTAAAGAGATTGCACAGTTGTTTTTGAAAACCTTTTTGCGAGGGTGTTTGATCGTTTGGATCGAGTCCTGTCGATCGACAACCAAAATGAAATTCCTGATTTTGCTGGTCAATTTTCACCAATGCATTTTTGATTGGATTTCCAAGTTTGTCTTTGACGCAAATAGTAACTCCGCCGCACCTTATAGAATCGATTCGTTTTTTTACTTCAGAAGCGCTAGTATCGTCGCGGTCGGCAGTCGATTCTTTGTCGATGAAAAGACTTAGACTTGCTATTTTCATTGGGAAAGCAATCCGTTTTACCTTAATATTTATGATCCGTTTGGAATTTCTTTGACCACCAGTTTCGATGCTATACCCGTATGGTTCCCAGGTATCAGGAACGATTCTTTCCTTAGTTTGCCAATTGGTTTTTCCATCTTCTTCCAAGCTAATATTCATTTCGCTTATTTTGGGGGAAAGCAGCTCGAAGTAAAGCTTGAGCGGTGTTTTCGGGGGCAGTTTTTTTGGAACCAAGAGCGACAGTTCTATGTCATCAACCGGAGTTTTGTCTTGTCCCAAGTTGAAAGATATACCCGATACTTTTCCTTCTCTGAATCCATCTTTACCCTGAATCATGAGGTGTTCGTCTTCAAATTTTTGAGCAGCAACGGCAGTTGGTGGTTTGATCTCTATATTCATGGTTGTATACAACAGATTGTCTTTCGTGGCGCGCCAATCCTTATAGTTCTTTATTAGTCTGTCGATTTTGGGCAGACGGGTTGTCTGCAGAAGTTCTTTTATTTCCTTTTCACTGTAAAAGGAAACGGCAATGTCGTCGCGTAAGTCAACACTTCCTGCTTCTTTGCCAAGATCGAACCTGAGTTCATACGAGCCCGGTTTGAAATTTTCAGCAGGGCATATGCCGGCAAAAAAGGTGAATTTCGAATTCAGCTCAGCAACCACACTCCATACGCTTTTCGTAGGGTCCGAAACAGGAGCCATTGTTATTGTGATCGTCCTTTTGCTATCCGAACGTGCCCAAAATGTAAGGTGGCTGTTGAAAGCATCATGCACTTCTTGGGGGATAGCGAAATCAACCACTAAAGGTTCCTTTCTTTGAGCCGGAATGGCAGTGTGCCAATATTCTTGATGATTTTCACCTGCACCTGATGAGAGCCGATGAATATTGGCGGTTTTTGGATTTTCCAGAACGCCATTGCTTTTGAGTTGATGCTTTTCCGTCAAACGAGCAAAGTAAGCGAATTTTTGTGGGCTGCGGCGCTTCAGATCCAGGGCATCTGCCCAAGTAAAATGTCCTTCTGGAAGCCATTCCTCGATTTTGCCTTTGAAGGAGCCGTTATCTTCGTGAGCGCGACGCGGAGCTTCTTTAAAGGTTTTAACAGCGTAATCGAATATTGCCCCCATTTCACCAGAATCTTCCGAGGAAGCAGCCTTATGCTGAGCAGAAATTGAAGAGCAAAGAAGTAATTGGGCTAAGAAAACAAAATAGACTACGGTCAGTGCCCAACCTTGCTTTGACAGAGTTGTATTACGATTAGGATGGAACGATCGACTCATATACGAACTAATATCGTTTGTTTGCGGGCCTTGGTTTTTGAGAAGTTTATTTGCTTGGAAATTATCTCGCCGTTGCTGCTTTTTACTGAAATTAAATAGTCTCCAAAAAAAGCAGGAATGCTGATCGAGCCGGTATCGTCTGTGGTGCCGGTTTTATTGGTCCACCATTCTTTGTGAATTAGATCGTCCAGAGCGGAATAGATTTGTTTAGGGGAGCCGTCATTTTTGAGCAATCCAGGCACGTCAACTTGATTGCCAGGATGGTCGATTAGACCGTTCCAGATTATGCCGGAAACATTCGAGCTGCTGTAAGCTATTTGATAAATTCTCACCGCCTTATCTACAGTGTCTTCAAATGGTTTATTTGTGTCGTTAATAGGCACTCTTACATAAAGGTAGATAGGAGCATGATACTTTTTTAGTCGATCCAATAACTCGTATAGATCGTCCGGTTTTATACCATTATGGACTTTTTCCTCCAGCTCGATGACATCCGGCATAAAGCCGAAATTCTGTTTTTCAGCAAGGAAGGTATCGATTTTTTTTTCGTCGTCTACACCCAGTAAAAACCTCATGGTTTTCTGTGTGTCCGCCTCATGTGCCCAGGCAAGCAGCTTCTCCAGAGCAACAACTTGCGGACCGTGTGCGGCAGCCGAAGGCGGTATTTTTTGAATCCAAGCCTGCTCTCCATTGGGATGCTTATTTAAGACCGCGTTTATGAGATCGTTGCCCACCTCGATTTCCGGTATGAGCCCATTCAATCTCTTAACGGTCCCGATAATATGGCTTCTAATAATCGGCTCTGCTTTGCCGGGATCGCTTGGTGCCCAGGCAGGATAACTATTTTGTGAAAGCACATTGCAACCAATGACATCCAAATGATTGGATTGGCACCAATGTGCAATTGCTTCGACGTGCTTGTAATCCGGCTTACCTTCAACTGGTTCTATAGCATTCCAATTTAAAGGAATTACAGCCGTGTTGAACAGTCGTTTTATATTGTTCTTTAGATTCTGCTGTAAAGGCGAATGGCTGGTCGGATCAAAATCGGTAAGGATACAACCAAAACGATATTCGTGTTTTATTTGAGATATCGTAACGTCAGTATTCTTGAGAGGATTATTTTTTCCATCCTGCAGAGTGACAGTTAATTTCCCACGCCTATAAACATCGATGCGATCAGCAATGCTTTCAGGGGAGAGAGGCTTGCGACTTTTACTTTTAACAACGACGAGGCAGATATCTTTTTTCAATTCAAACGTGCCTGGATTTAATCCCAATTTAAATCTGATGACATGTTCTGCCGGGCTGTTTAATTGTACGTTGAAGCGACAAGAATAGTAGCGCCACCTCGGAGTAAGATTCACAGGCATGTTGCCGGGTACGGTTAGGTCCAGAGGCGGATTATCGGCAAGCTCATATGCAACCGTAACAAGCTTGCGATCAGGAGAACGGGCCCAAAAGCCAAATAAAACGGGACCTCCAATCGGAATTGGCTTTAAGACGGGATTTTCAAAGCGGATGTCATTTTGATTAGCAGTTTTTTGCGCCACTTTGATGCTGAAATAGTCAATGTTTTCGCCATCCTCAGTTTCTTTCCGATTTTCCACAACGGCGCTTTTTGATCCTTTTAATTGCCAATGATCCACACCAAGGACGTTTTCCTTCGCAAGCATTGCCAGCGGTTCTTGGAGCAGATTGCTGTATTTTTCCATTTCACGGCGTTCATCAATTGATCCATGGCCGTCTGGATCCCAACGGCCGGCTTGTCTGTAGAAAAACTTGTCATGTTCACCTTCCTTACCCTTGTGACCATGCCTTTTCCAGGGATTGTGGGTGAGAGTTCTTGCAAAAAGACTCTCGTCATAATCGTCTGATTGGACGGGTAAGCAACAAAAAGCCAGTGTCATTGCTATAAAGGACAACAATAATAACGGCGAATTACAATTCATATATGAACGGTGATTGTTTGACTGCGTTGTGCGTTCTTCTCAAAGTTGACCGTTTTAGTTATAGTCTTGCCATTGGCAAGCTTAATTGAAATCAGGTATTCTCCAAAAAACGCCTTCGTACTGAAGATACCGGTATCATCTGTGGTGCCGGCTGCTCTGGTTGACCATTCCTTGTTGATGAGATTAGCCAGAGCATTATAAATGGGTTTGGGTGTGCCGTCACTGTTGAGAAGTCCGAAGTAGCTCTTAGGATTATGAGGTTCGTCCAGCAAGCCATCCCAGATAATTCCGGCCGTATTCCTATGGCTGAAGGCTAATCGATAAACTTCAAGGATGGTGCTGGTTCGATCGAAAAGAGGATTTTCGGGATTGGCGCGAAGAACGGCTGGAGAATAAGCGTAAAGGTAGATTGGTATATGGTAGTGTTCCAATTTTCCGATTGAGTCATCGGTATTACTCGGATGGAATCTGGAATCTATTTGTGCTACCAGTACGATCGCATCTGGCATTGAGCCAAAAGAAAGCTTGTACTCCAGGAAGTCGTCCAGGAGCGCCGTATCGTCACAGCACCAAATGAACTTCGTTTTCTTATTGTGATTGGCCTCACGTGCCATCACAAGCAATCTTTGCAGTGCTACAGCCGGTGGACCATAACGCTGGTTAATGGTGGTTGGCATGCTGCGAATCCAATAGTCTTCGCCGTTGAGTTTGGTATTATTTACCGATGTAATTAAATCATTTGCTAATTCAATAATCTCAAATGAATCGCCAATCCTACCGATCAAGTTGGCTACATGTGCTTTAATGACTGCACCCGATTTGGCAGGATCTGCAGGTGCCCAGGACGGATAGAATGCGCTATCTAAGAGGGTCCGAGCCACAGGCGTAATATTATTTGCCTTGCACCAATTGATCAGTTCCAGAGTGTGAGAGTAGTCTGGTTTCCCCTCAACCGGTTCGATTGTGCTCCAGAAGATTGGCACGGAACCGGCATTGAATAGAGCCTTGTAGTTGGTCCCAATATTTTTCGCAAGTGTGCTCTTGTCTGTCGGGGAAAAATGATAGAGATCACTGCCAAATAGAAAGGCATTTTTTGACAAATTCAAGCTCACATCAGCCTTTTTGACAGGCTTACTCTCATTGTCTTGGACTAAAATGTTTAGTTTGCCAGTGCGATGAGCATCAATCCGTTGGGCATTGGTAAAGCTCTTGGAAGTGTCTACCCTCAAATGTATATTCGTTCTTATATCGATAGTTCCGGGCCAAGTACCCAGTTGAAATCGAACTGAATATTCTCCGGATTTATTGGCTGGAAGTTCTTGGTTGCAAGCAAAGTATTGCCATTCCTTGTTGAGGTTTGCGGTGTGGTTAAAAACGTTGGTATATGGAGCATTTGTTAATTCATACGTGACGTGCATCTGAATGCTTTGGGGGGAACGAGCCCAGAAACCAAATAAACATTTGCTGGCAGTTCCGATTGGATGCATTACCGTATTTTGCAACTGCACATCGTTCGCGGCACGGCTATTCTTGTTAACTGTGATCCTGAAAAAGTGCATTTTTTCGCCATAGCTAACTTCATCCATTTCTTTCATATCGGCGCAGCACTTTGCTGAGAACTGCCAAAGATTTTCTTGAATGACATTCCCCAGATAGATTTCTCTGGTTTCTCGCTCCCAAATTTTACGATTGTTTTCTTTCCATTTAAGATACAAAGGAAGCGTAAATTGTCCGTCGGGATCCCAGTCTTCAACCATGTTTACCATGATGTAATTCATTTGTTTGTTGAAAGCGGATGGCTTATTTTTTTCAGCATGATTGCGATGCAAGCTCGCTTCGAAACCTTCATCGAAAACATCTTTAATGTCTTCTGCTCGAACGGAGCCCAATATTGAGAGCGATAAAGAAAAGAGAAGCGCCAAT
>CAJCIF010000543.1 GCA_903970355.1 Actinomycetota bacterium | reverse complement strand
GAGTGTCGTCACCAGAACGCGTTCTTTTTTCGTGGCGCGATCGCGAATTTCTTTGATCAGATCATCTATCTGACCTTTAATTGGCCGCACCTCTACTTGGGGATCAACAAGACCTGTCGGCCGGATAATTTGCTCGACAATTTGATTGCTCACCTTCAATTCCCAATCGCCTGGGGTAGCGGAAACAAAAACCGATTTGCCGATTTTTGCCCAGAATTCTTTAGCAGTAAGCGGCCTGTTATCACGCGCGCAGGGCAAGCGGAATCCGTACTCAACGAGTGTATCTTTGCGAGAACGGTCACCGAAATACATGCCTTGAATTTGCGGGGCCGTTACGTGTGATTCATCTATGAAGGTCAGAAATCCATCTTGTCCAAAACGGCGTACAAAATAATCAATAAGAGTTTGTGGTGGTTCACCGGGTTGGCGGCCATCGAGAATGCGTGAGTAATTTTCAATGCCATTGCAGTATCCAACTTCATTGAGCATTTCGATATCGAATCTGGTGCGCTGTTTCAAGCGCTGCGCTTCAAGCAGTTTGCCCTGTCCCATGAGCTCCTGAATTCTTTCTTCAAGCTCAACTTCGATCTGCTTAACGGCATTTTCCAATGTGACATCATCGGCAACGTAGTGCTTCGCAGGATAAATGCGGATGTCGTCATGCAGGCTTTCAATTTCACCTGTGGTCGGGTTTACGATCGCGATGCGTTCAATTTCATCACCAAAAAATTGCACTCGTACAATGCGTTCTTCATAAGATGGGAAGATTTCAACGACATCTCCTCGGGCACGAAAACGCGAACGTTCGACAACTATGTCGTTTCGATCGTAGTAGATTTTTACCAGTGATTTGAGAAGTTCCTGCCGATCAATTGCCTGACCGACTTTTAAATGGATGGCAGCGGACAAATATCTCTCTGGTGTGCCAAGACCGTATATGCAACTTACCGATGCAACTACTACGACATCTTTCCGTTCCCAGAGCGAACGTGTTGTTGAGTGTCTTAAGCGATCGATTTCTTCATTGACGCTCGCTTCTTTCTCAATATATGTGTCGCTGGAAGGAATGTAGGACTCAGGCTGGTAGTAGTCGTAATAGCTTATAAAGTATTCGACGGCATTCTCCGGATAGAATTCACGAAACTCATTGCACAACTGCGCTGCCAGTGTTTTGTTGTGGGCAAGAACAAGGGCCGGCATTTGAGTTTCTTCTATGACTTGCGCCATGGTCATAGTTTTGCCGGAGCCTGTGACACCGAGCAAGGTTTGATATTGATAGCCGGCATGAATGCCATCAACCAAAGCTTTGATAGCCTTGGGCTGATCACCAGCAGGCTTAAACTTGGAGAGTACTTGAAAGGGCATTAACCGGGTTTGTTTTCTTCTTCTGCAGGTGCAGTAGGAGTAGAACTAATTGTGGGAGCAGGCGTGGCTGGGGGAGCAGGCGGTTTCTTGTCGGTGTCGAGCGCCGTCTTTACTTCGTCTTGCGCTTCTGTGACTGCCTTTTTGAAATTGCCAAGGCCCTGACCGATAGCGCGTCCAATTTCTGGCAGCTTCTTCGGACCAAACAACAGGAGCGCCAGCCCACATATAACGGCTGTATCGACTGGACTGAGCATTTACGAACCTCGTTACCTCTCCTCGTAATCGTAACATATGTAGGAATGCAATCGGGTTTGGGTAGAGCCCGGTCTCTCGCCCCATTACGGCTCTTGCTGAAACTTTGTAATGAAAATGGTGCTCAATAATATGACGGTCGCTCCCAATATCTGATGAGCTGCCATGGTTTCGTGAAAAATCAAATACGCCAGGGCAATGCCATAGATCACTTCCAGTGAAAACAATGAAGCTACCACCCAGGGTTTGACGCTTTTGAGTGCATAGAAATACAACGTCAGGGCAATCACAAAAAAATCGACCGCATAGAGTGTAATCATTAGCCAGGCATTGGCTGACAAAGAAGTAATCGGCTTTCCGAAAATGAACGACAAACCGACTAACACGACAGCGCTAACGGCGTTTAGTACGATGGCAAAATCGGCAGAACCAACACGTTCCATGATTTTTTGGGCGGGCAGATAAGAATAGGCAATAACGAATAGAGAAAAAGCAACGCACCAATCGCCCAGGTTTGGCGTGAGAAAAGCCTCTTTTGGTCCAACCACAATGACAGCACCTACAATCAGAAACAAAGTCGCAATAACCTTCAATGGTCTTGGCGATTCAAGTCGAAACACGGCACTCCAGAAAAGTACAAACGCCGGTTCCAATCTCAATAGCAATATGGATTTGACAGCAGTCGTCATTGTGAAGCCGGTAACAATCAAAATTTGTCCCAGGACCGCTCTCGTAATGAGAACCTGAAGAAAAGGAGTGCGCAGCTCTTTCAGGAAAATTGCCAAATCAATTTTTGAACGCTTAAGCAGATGCGGAATCAACAAAAATGGCAGCGATATAACCGAGGCGATGCCGGAAATCGCCAAAGGTGAAGCGGAAATTCCAGCCAGCTTCACGAACGTGATACTAAGCGCTATAAAGAACGGAGCAGAAATGGCGGCTAAAAGTCCGAGATTGTTCTTGGCAAGCATCGTCCGTGCAATGATGTTATAGAGGCGCGATTCTAACTCATGGGAGGACTCCGGTGGCTAAGCTGAACGTAGCGATAGTAGGTTATGGTTTGGCCGGATCTGTTTTCCACGCACCATTGATTGCCACCACGGATGGTTTGCGGGTTGCGGCCATCGTGACCAATAATCCAAAGAGAAAACGAGAAGCGAAAGCGGCTTTTCCAGAAGCGAGCATTTTGATCGATCCGGAACAACTATGGTCGAATCGTCATACCTGCGATCTCGTTGTGATTGCCACACCTAACGAACATCATGCCCCTCTGGCGATGGCTGCAATTGACGCAGGACTGCCTGTCGTGATTGATAAACCGATGGCTGTAACAGTGAAGGAAGCTAATGATCTGGTATTAGCCAGTCAGGAGAAGAATGTCTTTCTTTCGGTGTTTCAGAACAGACGCTGGGACAATGACTTTCTAACGGTTAGACGTCTTATCGGTTCAGATATGCTTGGCCAGATTTTGCGATTCGAATCTCGTTTCGAACGCTACCGTCCGCAACCGAAAGAGAATGCCTGGCGAGAATCGGGAGACCCAGCTCAAGCCGGAGGCCTGCTTTACGATTTGGGCAGTCATTTGATCGATCAGTGCGTCAATCTTTTCGGAAAACCAAAAGAGGTCTATTGCGAAATGAACGTACGGAGGCCAGGAGCGAAAGCAGATGATGACACCTTTGTGGCTTTGACTTACGAAAGTGGTGTTATCGCTCATCTCTGGATGAGTGCTGTGGCACGAATGGCAGCACCGCGCCTGCGCATTTGTGGACTGAAGGGCACCTATGAAAAGTACGGGTTAGATCCGCAGGAAGACGCTTTGCGAGCCGGCCGCACTCCCAAAGATCCAGACTGGGGAAAAGAAGACCCAAGCAAGTGGGGCAGAATCAAATCCGAAATTGATGGTCTTGCTTTTGATGGACAAATCGAAACTCTGCCCGGTGCATATCAATGGTATTACTCTCTTGTGCGAGATGCCATACTCAAAAACGGCGCACCACCGGTAGAGCCAGGTGAGGCATTAATAACCATGCAAATAATCGAAGCAGCTCTCGACAGTGCTATGCGCAAGCAACCGGTTTTGGTCTATTAAACGCTGAGAACGCCGAATTTCGCTTCGATTTCAGCTATTTTAGTTTTGTCGCCGCGCTCATTTAGTTTTCCCAAGTACCAGTGAATGGCACGGACAATACTGGGATGTTTGCGTCCCATTTGATATGTCATTTGTTCAATTGCGCCCTCAATTCCGCCAAAGAATTCTTCTTCGTTGCCGGCATGGCACAAACTATAAATAACATTGGCACGCACATACTCTGGTGATTCCGGTCCCAAAGTCATACGCAGTACTTCCATTGAGGCAATGATTGCTTCTCCCGCTTCGGTTAAAGCGCCTTGTTTGATATAGATAGCGGCAATATCACCCATCGCATAAGCCAGTTGGACTGCACCTTCCAGTCCAAGCGTTTCCAGCATTTCGCAAGCTTTGTCCAAATCTTGCTCAGCACCTTCGAGGTTGCCTTTTTCAGAATTGAGCTCAGCATGAAATCTCAGAGCAACTGCACCAAGTTCTTTCATGGCTGGATCGCTATCGCCTGAAATTTCGTGGATGACTTGCTCTAAATGTTTTTCCGCTTCATCGAGTTTGTCGGTTGCCAGACACAATGCGCCCTGTCCGAGGCGACAGGTGTTTACTGCGAATCGGTGCTCTTTTAGATGCTTTGCCTCTTCCAGGGCGCGATTCAACAATGATTCGCATTCCTTAAAATCTGCCCTGGCATAGGCGGCTTTTGCAGCAGCAAAACGAGATTTCCACAACTTGGTCTCTGAGTCTGTTGATTCAATTGCATCAGTAAGCCTCTGCTTTATCATCAAAATTCTCCTTTGCTACTTTGTCTGCGGGGCGATTTTATTCGATGCTTCCTAGATCTTTGATGGTAGCTGGTGCATCTTTTTTCGGTTCAACTTTATTTGCTGCTTCTGGGGCAGGTGCAGCACCAGGTTTTGGTTCAGGCTTAGCGCCGTTTGAATACTTCACAAGTGGCTCAAGCAGGGGACTGGTCAGATTGTTCTTCTTAACGCGGTCTGCCAGTTCAGCAATACTTGCGTCCATATAAACGTAGTCTGGCAAGATTCCTTCCGGCTCGAGATTCTCATTAATGGAATCCGATTCAAGCGTTCCATTTGGTTTGTTATTTACGAAATTGCGTGTATTCATCTGAGCTATATCAGACAAATAAATAGTTTCCGGATTGAGACGAATCCAGTGGATGTTGTTATCGAGCCAGGTATTGTACTGGAACTGAATATGCGGATGATCCGGTTGTAATTGCAAGTGATCCATGTGGCTACCATATATGGTGACCATCAGTTTCGGAAACTTTTGGGCAACACCTGGAATACAAATGGCACCATCTCTTTCTTGAAAGTATGCTTCTGAAGCCTCAAGAGTCGCTATCTGTTCCGGCCAGTCTTTGCCATATGGTTTTAAGCGCTCAATGGCTGCCGTTACTTCTGGTGGATAGAATTCTTTGTTGCTTCCTACTTTCAGGGAATACCTGAAGGCATATTCTCTTGGCTCTTCCCACTGCCCGTTTCCGTTATCATCGAAATAGAGAACACCGGTCGGATCAGGTTCGCTTAGCTTTTTGTGAATGCCAGGGTCTCTTTTAGTGCTGCCATCCCAGTTCAGTTTGCGAAAGTCGATCAAGCAATGTCCAGTTGCAGCGCTACCGTCTCGATAGTGTTTATTCATGACGAGATCCCGTGTGCAACCGAGAGAGGGCGGGAAAAATAGAGCTCCGATCGGGCTTTCATAAAATGCCACCCAGGCAATTCCCTGCAGTTGCTCGGAGAATTTATCCATAGTGACAAGAGCAATATTGCCACCGTTTGACCAGGCCAATATGCCAATTTCTTGCGGCGCAATTTTAGTGGGAACGAGGTCTTTCAGAGACCGTTCTTTGTAGTCTTCCAATTTGCCCATTGCAAATAGAAGTACGTCTCGGAGCGCTTTCTGGCTATTCACGCCGCGATAGTCTGCGTGGCCGCTTGAGGAGAATCCTTTTATGCCTCCACCGGGGAAGGCAAAGCGTATTTCAATGAA
>CAJCIF010000542.1 GCA_903970355.1 Actinomycetota bacterium | reverse complement strand
GAATCCGAGGATAAGTCCTACCGAAACCGCCATGCCCATCGTGCAGCAGCTGTGGCTGGATGGCATTCCGCCTGTCTTTGCCAGTATGCGCAAATCGATTTTGCCGGTCTGCAAAAACTTGGTGATGATCTTTACGCTCTGGGCCAAAAAACTACAAAGGATTGTAACGGCAATTACTTGCCAACCTCGCGTGCTGGCTGCGTTAGCCGGTGCTGCCGGCGGCGTCAATCCACCAATTCCGTCAGCGAATGTAGAAGCGAGCGATACCAGAGCTGCCGATAATGCATCCATAAATTGGGACATGTCCTCTCAAATCAATTTGAACGGTAAATAGCATACTGGAGAAGCCGGCGCAGTGCTGAAGCGGATTCGCCTGCACAGTCAAGATTGTCAAGCGCCGTTAAGCCCTCTTGTTCCAGATGTTTAAGGCGATTTCTGGTTTCTTCCTCGCCAAAAAGGGTCACCCAGGTCACCTTATTGGCGGCCTGGTCTTTACCAGGCGTTTTGCCAAGCGAATTTGCGTCTCCCGTTACATCCAGCAAATCATCTGCAATTTGAAAGGCTAGCCCCAAAACCTCAGAAAATTTGTCTATTCCTTTTAATAGGTTTTGCGATGCCCCCATTAGTTTTGCTCCGGACCAGGCTGAAAACTTTATGAGCGCACCAGTTTTGCCGCGATGAATCAGTTCAAGCGTACTGGTATCACTGGCGATGCCCTCTTGCATGCGAAATTGATCGACACGACCGGTAAATTCTAAATCGTAAACTCGACCGCCTACCATGCCGTCTGCTCCAGTGGCTCGGCACAATTCATTTGTCACAAGCACGATGGTTTCCATGTCAACGGTTTTTGGAGTTCTGGTAAGAACCGTTTCGCAGGCTAACATCAAAAGTGCGTCCCCCGCCAGGAGTGCGATCGCTTCTCCATACACTTTGTGATTGGTTGGTTTGCCACGCCTCAAGTCGTCATTATCGAGTGATGGTAAGTCATCATGCATGAGACTCATGGCGTGAATCATTTCGATAGCACAAGCGCATGGCAAAACTGCTTTTAAAGTCTCATCCGCACTCAGTTTTTCTTGAATGACTGCAAGAGCAGTTGTGAGGCATAAGATGGCACGCAGCCGCTTGCCTCCTTCAAGTACCGAATAACGAATTGATTCCCAGAGAATCTTTGGCTCTTTCGCCAGAAGATAAATGTCCAGCTCTTGTTCGATCAACGCTCGCTTTTCGGCAAGATAGCGCTCGAAATCAAAGGTTGATTGAGATTGGGCAGGTTCTGTTCGCATCTAGTTTTGATTTCGATTTTGACGGGCACCAAGATATGACATGCCTTTTTGGACCAAGCTTGCTGCGGCCATGCCCCACTTCAACATACTGCGCTCCTTGCTCAAAAACATCATGGCTAAAGGACCGATTGTTTTGAGCAAGTCTTTTCCTTTGTCGGTTTCTTCGCTGGTCAGTCCGGCCACACGATCATTCGCTCTGTACAACAGAGACTTTACGCCTTGCAAAATCAAAGAGATCTGATCGCGCGCGTCCCACATATCTTTCTCAATCAGGTCTAATTGCGCCACTATGAAATGCTCATGATTGCAGACGATCATCGCTATCAAAGAAATCTTGAGGCAGATTGCGACGAAAACAACCTTCTCAAAATTGAGCAGGTTTCCCTTGAAGAGCGTAAACACCATCGCCCCAAAAAAAGCAACTATGAGAGCATACAAAATTAGACCAGTTGCTATCGTCCAGAAGTCTTCGAGCTTCAAATGCAATTCGTCTGGATTGTTATTGGCATCCAGAAATCTTGGTTTGAGAAGTGCCGCCGTAATAAAAGGGATGAGGCCAACTATAAGCAACGGTGGCACAGAGCGCCCTGCTTCTTGAGTCTCGACCGGTTCAGGTTGTGGATTAGCTGTAGCTGCTTCCATAGTTATTTCAGCAAATTGCGTGCAATTAGCATACGCTGAATTTGATTGGTGCCCTCGTAGATTTGTCCAGCTTTTGCATCCCGAAATATTCTCTCAAGAAGAAGATCCGGATTCAAACCGTCTTCACCAAGAAGAGAAATGGCTTGAGTAGCGATGTCCATTGCTGTGTCTGTCGCTTTCAGCTTAGCCATGGAAGCAAGGTTTATATCGCTTGTGCCGCAGTCAATTGAAAATGCAGCCTGATAGGTGAGTGCCCTTGCCGCCTCTAGCTCTACCTGCATTTTGCCGAGCAGGGGTTCGAACTGGGCATATTCTTGCCTTCTTGATCTGTTTTCACTGATTCGCTTTTTGAAAACGTGCACGGCCGCATCCAGTGCACCTTGTCCCCAACCGGTTGCCTGGGCGGCAATTGTCACTCTGCCCTTGGCTAAGCTTGAAAGGGCTACCTTTCTGCCTTCACCCAGATTGCCCAGAAGGTTTTCTTTCGGAACGTGGCAGTCATTGAAAACTATCTCGCAAGTAGCATAGCCACGCATTCCCAGCATGTCGAATTTTTGCCCGATTTCAAAGCCGGGGAAGTCGCGCTCCACAATGAAGGAAGTAATACCGATTGCCTCACCAGTTTCACCCGCCAGGTCGGTGACCCGGGCCATGACAATGTAGAAGTCGGCACTGGCGCCACTCGTTATGAATGTTTTGGTGCCGTTTAAAACGTAGTGATCGCCTTTTAGATGAGCGGAAGTCTCGATGGCAGCAGTATCGGAACCAGCCGCCGGTTCAGTAAGACCAAAAGCACCCAGGTACTTGCCCTGCGCGGCAAGAGGCAGATATCTTGATTTCTGCGCATCCGTTCCGAATCTATATATAGGTTCCTGGCACAAAATGTGAACGCCAAGCGAGCTCATTATGGGAACGCAGCGCTTGGCAAACTCCTCATTCAACAGGCTAAAGCTGACATAGTCGCCACCTGAGCCCCCAAAGCCTGCTTTGAAAGGAAGAGCACCGAAACCTTCCTGACAGGAAAGCTCGAATAAATCCCGCCGGAAAGCGTTTTCTTTATCGCTTGCCAGAATGTCTTCGAGCGTTAGCTTGTCCGCAAAAGCACGAGCCTTTTTCAGCCAACCAAGCTGCTCGGGCGTGTATAAGGGATTGGCACCAGAAACCTGCTCGGATCGCGTAATTTGCAGCATTCTGTTTACCTTGAAACTCACCTTAACTATATCAGTATGCCGTCAGTCTAACGGCACGATTTCCGCAAGAACCTGGCCGCCCGCAATAGTCAGAATGCCCATGGTGTGCTGGGGCTGGCGGCGTCTGTCTGTAGCTGAACCCGGATTGAAGAGCAAAAGACCATCCACCTCTTCATTAAGTGGGATGTGTGAATGGCCAAAGACAACGACACGGGCGTTCGGAAATCTTCTGGATAACCGTCTGGCACGCCCTTCTTTACTGCCTGTTTCGTGAACAACGGCAATTTTTATTCCTTCTATTTCCAGGTTTAAAGTTTTTGGCACATCTATATTGAAGTCATTATTACCTAGCACCGCATGTAGTGGCTTCAATTTGGCCAGCTCATCCAGAAATTCAACGCTGGTGATATCTCCTGCATGGATGATGGCGTCTGTCTTTTCGATAATGTCATAAGCGCGTTGAGGTAACGCACGAGCTCGGTGCGGGATATGGGTATCCGCTAAAACAGCAAATTTCAAGTAGCATGATGAGCGAAGGATTACTGAATCATAGCGCATTGCATTGCGACTATCCAAGCCCCTATGCGCGTATTTAGTGCTGTATGATTGTGCGTGCACTGCCAGAATATTGGAGAATTTGAAAATGGCTGTAAAGAATGGAAACTTCGCACGATTGATCGCAAGTGTATTCGCTACTGGGATGTGTGGATCCCCAGTCTTTGCTCACGGAATTACAGGTAATCTGGTGCCATTGCACCTTGTAAAAAGTACAGCATTGTCAAGGAGCTTGGTGCGGTCTAGTTTGTTAAACAGTCGCATCCCGGGATTTTCAGGCAGCCAAAGCATTTTCTACAACCAGGTAAAATCGCTGACCGGTATTGGGGTCACCCAGGGCCTTATTAAACAAGTCACCAATAATCCAATTGTTACTGGTCAGACCTTTGGAACTTTGTATCAATCTCCAAATTCACCCCAATCTTTTGGCAATGTTTATCTAGAGTTCGGAAACAATCCATTTAACAGCCCAAATGTTGTACTCAACACAACGCCTGTTAATTCTTTTACTTATGCAAAAGGTGCACCGCCCAGCGGAGTGGCATTTTTTTCAGTCAATTCTTCTCTAAGGCTTTCTGGTGCAGCGCGAATTCTACAAAATCAGTTAAACACTGTCGCCGGCAATGCCGTTTTAGGAGGTGAACGACTTGGTGTCACCGGTTTAACTGGAGGTACTATAAGCGGATTCGGATTTGACCATTTAACTGGTACGTCATACGTAGGCTCCGATAAATTTGTTTACGCTTTTGGCAATAGCCCATTAAACACTCAAATAACAGGGGCTTTGCCTAACTCCACTCTTCCTGTTACGACGAATTTTCTTAATTTCAAGAACAAGATAAACATATCTATTAGTTCAGGCCAGGTTAGTGGAGAATTCTTTGTCGGTAATGGCACTCTCGGAGCTCAGTCAGTGTTTTTGGCGCTCGGAAAAAACCCTTTCAATTCCTTCAGCTTTTTCGGAATGACCATTACACAACCAGCGCCTCTTAGTGCGTTGAATATCTTCTTTCACTAACTGAAAGTTGACTTGATTATCTTTGCGGCAAGTCTGGTTCGAGAAGGTCGGTTTCGAAATCTGAGCCGACACCATCGAGAATGCTTTGCACCGCATCCGGAATGAAAGCAGATATGTCTCCGGCTAATACGCCTGACATTCCCAACTGCTGAGAAGCTAATTCACCGGCACGGCCATGAATGTAGACTCCAGCGATTGCTGCTTCAAATGGTGGGACATCCTGGGCTAAGAGACCGCCAATGATTCCGGAAAGCACATCACCTGCTCCGGCTTTTGCCATACTGGCATTACCGGTGGTGTTAATGAATGCATCCCCATTTGGGCTAGCTATAATACTGAAAGCGCCTTTTAGAACTACGACGCAGCCAAATTTCTGGGCGGCATTAAGTGCTGCATTTACTCTGTCTGCTTGAATTTCTTTTGTTTCTTTGCCGATTAAGCGAGAGAGTTCTTTCGGGTGCGGAGTCAAGACAAATTTGTTGGAGTGTGAAACGCATTCCGGTTTCTTCGATATTGCATTGAGCGCATCGGCATCGATGATACAAGGCAAATCGAGACTGGCAAGGCTTTCCGCCACGAATTCATGCACGAAGTTGACGGTCTCCGGATGTGTAGACATGCCCGGACCCAGAACTACAGCTGTTGCTTTTTTCAGTTCCGGTTCGAGTTCCTCGATCGCTTTTGTGCTGATTGAGGCTTTGTCTGTTTCGCTCAAAGGGCGATAGATTACTTCTTGAGCTGGAAGTGAGGCTATAAGTGACTTAGGGGTAGCCAGAAGTGATAAGCCCGCCCCTACCCGCAAGCTGCTTTCGGAACTCAATATGGTGGCACCACTCATGCCAATGCTGCCTGCCACGGTAAGCACTGTTCCAAAAGTTCCTTTGTTAGAATCGATAGCGCGAGACGGCAATATTTCGGCTACGTCGTCGACGGTTGTGACACAAATCGATGGTGTTTGTTTGCTCAAATCAGGCAAACCTATATCAGCAAGGTGTGTCACACCTGCTAGTTCTGCACCGGGGTGGCACAGGTGTCCCGGTTTCAGATAGCCGAATGTGATGGTGCGTGATGCTTGAATAGCAGCACCCATAATTTGTCCGGTATCGGAATTGATCCCGGACGGAACATCGATAGCGAGTACGTCAAGACCACTTTCATTAATCAGTTCAATCACTTCACGGTGAATGCCTTCTATTTCGCGATCGAGCCCGGTACCGAAAAGCGCATCGACAATCAAACCGCATCCACTGAAATCTATATCGTGATCTTCAGATAGTATTTCAATTGGAATCTGCATGGAATCGGCAATTGCTTTGTTCGCATTTGATTCTTGCGTAGACATTTCTACGGAACTAGCACCTTTGTTTTCGGTGCGACTAACGAGAAATACTTTTACAGGG
>CAJCIF010000541.1 GCA_903970355.1 Actinomycetota bacterium | reverse complement strand
GTGGTAGCACTGAAATTATTTCTTGTGATCGAGAAAGGATCTATTTCTCCGAATCATACAAACTCGGTGCGGCTCGGTTGACCCAGCGGTTTTTCCGCAAGCAAACCATTTCACAAGATTCGATCGATGACCTCCACAATGAAGTTAAGGGCATGATGGAACCGGCTGCCTCCAATGTCGGATCGCTCACAAAAAACAGACACTTAATTGGTACCTCGGGTACCATCCAAGCTCTTGCTCGCCTTGATCGACACCTGCTCGGCAAATCTACTGTTGAGGCCCATGGTTGGAAAATTCCAATTGAACGTCTCGAAAAGATAGTGGCTGATATCGAACTCGCTTCCGTAATTGGAGAAAAGGTGAAGTCCGTTAGTGCTGACCGAGCTCAGACGATATTGGCAGGCGCAATTGTGTTGCTCGAAACTATGCGATGTTTTGAAGCGGATTCGATCACGGTCTGCTCGGCTGCCCTGCGAGAAGGGGTTGTTGTCGATCGATTCTTGCAAAGCGGCTGGCTAACAGGCAGCCTGGAATCGCATAAAGATCCGCGTTCGGCAAGCGTGCACGATCTTCTGGAGAGATATCACGGTAGTCTGCCGCATCATAGCCAGGTAGCCCGGCTGGCAACGGAAATCTTTTTGCAAGCCAAGAACGTTGTGCACAATTACCCGCGTGAGATTGGGCATCTCCTCTGGGCTGCCGGCATGCTGCACGATATTGGCATGTTTGTGGGCAGAAACGGGCACCACAAGCACTCTTACTACTTGATCAAGCACTCCGGATTGCTCGGTTATTCAGAAGAAGAAGTGGAGATGGTCGCTTCAATCGCCCGTTACCATCGGGGTAGCGAGCCAAAAGACTCGCACGAGTCTTTTCAGAGCCTGCCACCGGCTAAGCTCAAAATCGTAAAAGAGATGGCCTCTATTCTTCGTATAGCTGAAGCTCTTGATCGAAGCCACAAGCAGATAATTACCGGCATCAATTTCACTCTCGACAGCCATGATGCTCTCGAGAATAGCGTTCCTGAAGCCAAATTCGAATTGGTTGTGCCGCTTGGGCAAAATTGCGATGCCGAAGTCTGGGCCTTCCATGAGAAGAAGAAATTCTTCGAAGAACAATTCAAGGTCTTTGCTAATTGTGACCTGCGCGCCGGCTTCGCCTACGCAGTCAATTAATCAACAGTTCTTATGTTGGCGATTTTGTTGTTCTTGGATTCGGCCATGGTTTTGACGCGAGTCAATCGCCGCTCAATTTTTTTGGCTAGATTGCCATCGACGAAACTCTGCGGGACAGGGAAACCGGTATCAACATGCGAAATGAGTTCGAGCATGGTTCCTTCTTCGCAGGCTGTAAAACGCCAGCTGCCATCCATGGCTTTGAAGCGGTCTGACTTGACCAGCTCGTAATCAATACGTTCGTTCGGTATTTCTTTGTCCTTGAGGACGCAGGTAGTTGAACTCAAAATCGGAATGAGTACGAACTTCTCTTCGTAAACCTGTTCGTTGACCGACTTGCTAAGAAGATGGCAGTAAGCCATGTCCGGATCACATTGCCGTTCTTCATGGACGGTTTGCCAGACGACATTGATAGGAGCTTTGACAAACACGCGGCCCTTCACTGATGAGTGAGGGATTGCTTTAGTTTTCGCTGAAAAGTCTATTTTGACGCTTTTCCCATCCAGCTTTTCCGGAGTAGGCACTTCCGCCCCGCCAAACCAGTTGGCAAGTGCGGACCCGGCGCCTAAAACAGAGCAAAGAAAAGTGGTAGCAAATGCGGTGAGGACGAGGCGGCTATGTTTTTGCATTAAGTAGGGGTCTCAACCGGTTGAAATTAGCTCAAGGAGCGAAGATTATGCACTCAGCTTACCACTTAAAGTATCGATTTCAAAGCGGTAAAAAGTAATCGTTTCTGGTCCGGAAATTATACGCCAATTGGAAAGAACCTAGGAATCAATCGACGCCAACCCATATTCTCTGCGTACTCTCGATAACTAGGACCTAAACTTTCTATCAAAAGTTTCTCCTCATATTTAGCTCTCGCCAACCAAAGTGGAGCCACAACGCAAAGAGTGAAGAGTGCGCAGCTTAAAGAAGTGGCTGCCAGAGCCGCTCCGAATAGACACTGGATTATGCCCGAATAAGCAGGGTGCATAACAAATTTCAAAAGACCATCACTTCTTACCGTGTGGTTATCGAGTACTTCTGCATCAGTAGAAAAACACTCACCAAGCGAGTACCAGCCACCAATCATGAAGACCATTCCGCTTACCAGAATGCCCGTTCCAAGCCAGGAAAGCACTGAAGATGCAGCGGTAGGTTCCCCTTCTATGAGGCTCAAAAAAGGAGTGACGGGAAAGAGACCATCAAAGTAGTTGTTGTAGCCCAGATAGGCAACGACTAAAAAGAATATGTTGGCGACTGAAGCTAATTGTGGAGCCCTTTGGATAAGGAAGTTTTGCTCGTATTTAACGCCTGTACCGGCTCGAGTAAATCCCTTGATCAATACGGGTGCCGCTATGACGGCCCCTAAGGCCACAATCGAGCAAGTCAATACGGTCGGAAGATTGAAATGGAGTGACATATGTATTTACCGCTTTCCTGTCGGCCAAGGGCCGAGTGCCAAATGAGACCTAATTTTAGAGGGCGCCCCAGACTTTTCAAGAGCTCAAATTTCATTTAGGCTCTTTAACGCCAACCAACATCAAGCTTATTTTGCTCTGGCTGACAACTGCTTGCAAAAACAATTCGATTTAACAAAATTCAAGAATTATCTTTCAAGCAACAAATGCATTATCGACGCTTCCTGACCCAGCACCACTTACAGTGCTTGTGTATGCTTCCAGCGGGCACTGCCATACCGCCAGAAGAGCCTTAGCCACTCGTTCGGAAGGCTCAGGCAATTGAATTTGCCCGGCACTGGTGAGCTGGCTCAAGGTGCGTAAAAGAAGGAGAGCATTTCGTGTCTGCGGTCTGGCATGCAAACGTATCCATTCCATACCATCAGTCACTTGTTGTTCACTGAATCTGTCACCTTGCTTACGGAAATACTCCTCGTACAATTCAACTGCAACGCGACAGAAAGCTGTGCAAGCCAGTTCTGCAGTGGTTATTGCAAGCACAGCATTTTCCCAATTGTCGGATTGGCAATATTCGCCAACCACTCTTTTGACGTGAATCGCTGCTTCGCTTGGCTTATGACTCTCCAATGTTGCGAGCGGAATGCCGAACAGCTCGCATTGATTTAAAAACAATCTCTGGTAAAACCGCTCCTCATCAGCAAGATCCCCAAAGAGTTTTTTAGCTGCCTCTAACTCATCAGGAACGGCGTTAAAGACGTGCGCTATGTTGACTGGCAACTCTTCTACCAGAGGCCAAAGTTCCAGGCACATATCATGAGCCATGGTGAGCGCGTTTTCATCTCTAAATGGATGTAAAAAACGGCTTGTTTCGCTCCCCCAACCCAACAGAGTTGTTAAATGGGGCATCCAACGAATCGCCTTCGACATTCCTGAGAAAACTCCAACATCACTTTGCAATCGGCACACAATACCCGAATAGAGCATATTGGGCCAAGGACCTCTTAACAAAGTCCGAATGAGAGTGAGAAAAGTGTAAACAAAGACAAATATTTCTCGCCGGAAGACAAGAGAAGCCAGATCCGGGCTCATCGTGCCCTAGAATAATGTGGACAGTTCGGTTCGGCAGACTGCTCTTGAAAAGATCATCCCTTATATTCAGACGCACCACTTGAAAGACGCCGGGTCCAATCCATTTCCGACAACACTGTTGGATGCACAAGCAGCGAAGATTCGACCCGCAGTAGAATCGATTCGTGCTGCCGATGGTGTGCAAGTTAGCTGCCGTGTCTGGCCGGGCAAGGTCGGCATGCCGGTAGTTGTTTATCTGCATGGCATAGAAGGTCACAGTCAGTGGTTTGA
Organism: Actinomycetota bacterium; assembly: GCA_903970355.1. Lineage (GTDB taxonomy): Bacteria > Cyanobacteriota > Vampirovibrionia > Obscuribacterales > Obscuribacteraceae > CAJCIF01. The sequence goes on along the minus strand of CAJCIF010000541.1, from coordinate 2,021 downwards.
GAACACGGCGGCCCAACTCAATTTACGCGGTATAACGATATACGCACCAGATAGACGCGGCTCCGGTATGAACCCGAGAGACCGCGGCCATTTATTGGACTACAAAGTTTTTCTGGGTGATGTAGACGCCCTTTTGCGCAAGCTTTCCTCGCACTTTGCCGGGCATCCGATTGTGCTCATGGCCAACTGTTGGAGTGCCAAGGCGGCTGCCATTCTTTGTCGGGAAGATTTCAAACCAGTGGGGGGTTCCGCTCCTGTTCCGCTATCCGGTCTTGTTCTTACTGCGCCTGCCATATTCACTAAAGTCGATTTCGACCGGGCTACAAAGTTCAAGATCGGTTTTGCCTGGATTCAAGGCAGTTACAGGCTCATGCAAAACTGGCCGATTCCACTGACACCGCAGATGTTTACGAAGAATCCACCTTACCTTGAATTCATTGAAAAAGACCCGCTCAGACTAAAAGAAGCAACGACGTCCTTTTTCGTTCAGTCATTTTTCATGGGACGACAGGCCGAACGCTCTGCTAAATTTATCAATCTGCCAGTGCTTCTATTGCAATCGGGTAGTGACGAGATTGTTGATAATCCAAAGGTTGAGCAGTGGTATGAGCAGCTGAAAACGACGCAAAAGACAATGCGCATTTTCCCAGACGCTGACCATTCCCTCGATTTCGATCAGACCTGGTTCAAAGAGTACACGCATCTCCTTTCAGAATGGCTTTTAGCCCGGACTCCCGTTTCTGTATGAGAATAACCGCCCTTAAATTTTTTCCGGTTCAGCTGCCCTTTCGGTTTGCCTTCAAACATAGTCTTGCGGAACGTCGTTTTTCGCTCAACATCATTGCTCTTGCCGTGATTGAGAAGGGCGGCGTCAGTTTCGTGGGTATCGGAGAGGGGGTGCCACGCGACTACGTAACAGGTGAAACCGTTGATGAATGCCTTTATAAATTGCGAACACGTTATGCCAATTATTTTGTCGGCAAGACATTTGAAACGAAAGAAGAACTTCTCGAAGCAATTGAACGAGGTTTCGAAAATGCCGGATTAGAGTCATCAGCAGGCGGAGCGGCATGGTGTGCGCTTGAGCTGTCCCTGTTAGACAGTTTTGCCAAAGCGCAAGGCACTCAACTGACTGAAGTGTTGGGGGGAGCTAAACGCATCTTCGTTGAAAATGGCATTACTTATGGTGGCGTCATTCCGTTTGGCGGCGATCGAGTTGTGCGGGGTCTGCTCTGGGCCTATCGTTTGGGCGGCTTTCAAACGGTAAAGATAAAAGTCGGACGTGATTTTGAAACGGAACTAAAAAAATTAGCACTGGCGCGAAAAATAATGGGGCCGCAGGCGAAGTTGCGCATCGATCCCAATTGTGCCTGGAACTGTGAAGAAACAATTCGATTTGCAGAACAAGCTCGTATTTACGGACTGGCTTCAATCGAGCAACCCGTACCGGCTGACGACTGGCAAGGGATGAAGGAAATAACGGATAACATTCCCGAACAAGTTGTTGCGGATGAGTCCCTTTGTACGCTTTTGCAGGCCAAGACTCTCGCTAAGGAGGGTATTTGTTCCGGCTTTAACATACGACTTTCCAAGGTAGGTGGTATGCTACCAGCTCTTAAGATCGCCGAACTTGCACATAAGCACGGTATTGCCTGCCATCTTGGTGCACAAGTGGGTGAGAGCGGCATCCTGAGCGCTGCCGGCCGCACTTTTGCTGCCATCAGCAGACCTTTTGAGAATTACGAAGGATCTGCCAATGCTTTTCTTCTCAAAACTGACCTTACGAGAGAGAATCTTACATTTGGAAGGCATGGCGTTGGCCATCTGCTTAAAGCCCCGGGCTTAGGTGTGACGGTACTACCAAAGCGATTGCAGCAAGTGAAGGAAGTGCGATCGGATGATGCCGGTAAGATGAAGTCGCCGGAGATTAATCGGCAACTCAATGAGGTGTAAATGTCCTTCAACAATGCAGATGTAGCGATCGGCCAATTCTGGCGTTCGCTTACTCATGTAAGACACTT
>CAJCIF010000540.1 GCA_903970355.1 Actinomycetota bacterium | reverse complement strand
TGGACCAGAGCTCATCGAGTTCTTCTGTACCGGCAAAACCATCATAAACTGGCTCGCCGCCAGCATCTTCAAGTTCGGATTTGCTTTCGGAAATAATCGTGATAGCCTGCACCGTTTTTTCTTCGAGAATTTCCGGCTTTTCTTCTTCGAGAATAGTGTTTTCTACTGCCATTGCAGGTGGTGACTGAATAACAGGTGATGCCGACGCTGCCGCTTGTTCAATAACAGGTGGCGGTGGTGCGATTACTTGTTCAATTGCCCGTTTCGGCGGTTCGTCTTCAGGTTCAGGTCCTTCAATTATTTGTCGCTTGACTGGCGGTTTTGGTTCTGGAGCGACCTCTGGTTTTGCTGCTTTTGGCGTTCTAACGGGGGGCGGAGCGTCATCGTGCACATAAGACTCAAGTGCCGATAATCTCGTTACAACATCTTCAAGCTTAGTTATATCGAGGCGGTGACACAGCGAGAGAATGCCAACTTCCAGATTGAGGATTGGTTGAGAAGACTTTTTGCATGTCTGTTCGAGGGCATCAAGATTTTCAACAATCTGCGACAGTTCCGTACGATTTAGACCTTTCGCTATGCCAACCAGTTTCTCTGCATATTTGGGAGAACCGGGGATCAGTTTCAACGATTGGGGAGTGGTATCAAGATAAGAAGCTTTAGCTAAATTGAGAAAATGCTTTGCCAGTTCTGCTGCAATTAGATATGGCTCTCTGCCGTCCTGCACGAGGGCATTCACTGCATTTAGTGCAGCATCACCCTGACGCGCCAGTATCGATTGACCGATCTCGGTCAAAACATCTTCATCGAGCGCACCAATCAGAAGAAGCAAATCTTCAATTTTTACGGATTGATCGACTGACGCCAGTAAGCTAGCTTGATCCAAAAGTCCGAGGGCATCACGCAACCCGCCGCCGGATCTGCGCACGATGAAATCTAAAGCTGTGTCTTCAATTTTTATCAGTTCTTTAGCGGCAACGGATTTGAGGTGTTCAAGCAACTCCACCTGATTAATGAGGCGAAATATCAGACGTTGGCAGCGGCTCACAATTGTGGGCGGTACCTTCTGCTCTTCTGTTGTTGCCAAAACGAAAATGACGTTCGGCGGAGGCTCTTCAATAGTTTTAAGAAGCGCATTGAATGCTTCTTTGGTGAGCATATGGCACTCATCAATTATGTAGATCTTGAAGCGACCGCCTTGCGCAACGAGCGGCGCCCGTTCGATTAGTAACCGCGCATCATCAACGCTATTGTTCGAGGCAGCATCAATTTCGAATACGGACGATGAATTTCCCTGCTTAATTTCTGTGCATGATGCGCAAGTTTGGCACGGTGTTGTGGTTGGCCCTTTTTCGCAATTGAGAGATTTGGCCAGTATTCTTGCTGACGATGTCTTTCCGGTACCTCTTGGTCCCGTGAAAAGATATGCATGCGAAATACGGTTGCTTTCAACCGCATTAGACAGCGTTTTAACCACATATTTCTGGCCGACAAGATCCGCCAGAGCCTGTGGTCTGAACTTTAGGAAGAGGGGGGTATAGTTCTGCATATCCTTCGCCTGCGCAATCTATTCTCGCATTATTACAGCTGAATTCGTACGCTACTTGACGTTGAATATGAGAATGCTTTTTACCTTCGGCATATCGGCGTCGGTATCGGATTGCAGTTGGAAACCGACCTGACTGATGGGATAGATATAATTTTGAACGGTGGAGTTGTGCTCTGCAGAGACAATAAAAGCCGGTTCGCCGAATTTTTGCTTTATGGCCGGTAGTGCATCACCAATGGTGACACCTTGCTGACCTGTCCATATGGAAGGGTCCATAACCAGGATGGCATCAACATTTCCTGCTTTCAGAAATACTTGCATCGAAACATTTTTACTGTTGTTTTTATGAACGGAAAATACCGTCCAATTTTTCACCACTTCTCTGCGGATGGTTCCCATATCCATAAGCGGATGCGATATTTCGTTTTCCGTGTCGCCTAAGCGCACAGGTGGAACAGCCGTGAACTTCGCCAAGGCAGGAAGGTAGGACATCAAGTCGTTTGTTATTGGTCGTGGATTTATATTCTGCCCTTGTTTTTGCAGCGTCTGCGGTGGTGGTGGCGGTAATAGCTTGTCATCGCTACTGGCACCAGCTCTGTATGCAGAATCTTTTCGCTTCGCGTCAGTCTTTTTCAGATTGCCCGCCATTCCGCCAGTCTTTGCAAGAGCCGCTTTCTTATTGGCTACTTTATTGAGTTGGCTTTCATCTAGGTTAAGAGACTTGCCCGCTAGAGTTCCAGCCAGATTTGCAAAAGCGGGACTGTTAGCTTTTGCAATACCGTCAGTGAGAAGCTGTGCACTTCTGGCTCGCTCTTTATCGTTAAGACCAGGCATCGGCATTTTAGCGTAGTCTCTTATAACTGGACCATTACCCAGAGCGTCTTCATCCGTGATTGAGCCTGATGATGCCGCTCTTTCGTCGGCAACCAAATTTGTCTCGCCTCGTTCCCAAATGGTGCCGCGCCTTGGTGCACCGATAGTCTGTTCGTTGACCGCCGGCTCCGCCTGTCTGGCTAGACTATTGGTAGAAGCACTGGCGATGCGAACATTTGAAGATGGCATCTGCTGAGCAATTGATTCACTCATTGCCCTTAGCTTTTGGGCAACGCGAGACAAGTCTTTTGGTCTAATGAGGAGATTTGGATCCGATTGATTTGGGCCTTGTTGCATGGCGATTAGTCCACCAGCAGGTTGCAGGGCTTGTTGCGATTGGTTGAGCGCCAATTGCGGCATGTTGTGCAATCTAAGCAAGATTGATTCGAGCAGCTGCACACCGGCACGCGCTTCTGAATCAACTGGTTTTGGTTTTGCTGTGGAGCGAGTTGTTTTTTCGGGAGTGATATTTATAGCTTTGGGGCTGGCGTAAGCAAGGTGACAGAACAACGGCACCGCAAGTCCCGCTGCCGATAATATCGCAAGGTATTTTTGTCTCCCTATTGCCACCATATTATCTCTCTAGGTTTTTAGCCTTCCTCCTGTACTGCCGCTGCAACTGCTTGAGGAGTATCGAAAATAACACCCTTAGTGCCTGAAATTTTTGAATCCCATTCTTGCAGTTCGGATTGGTTGACGAGCCCTCTTTGCAGTGCGACAAAAACGGCGCGACAGCGTTGATTATATTCAGTCTCTTGCGCTTCTGAACGTCCCGGAATGCCGAGTTTTGCGTAAAGTGATTTGAGCCTCGATTGAATTGCCTTTTCTGTTAAATAAAGTCGCTTGGCGATAGCATGATCTGTCATGCCCACGGATATACAGATGAGTGCTTCGTACTCAGCCGTAGTGAGGTTGGTAGCTTTATTCTGCGTGCGCTGAATAACTCTTGCAATGCCGGGATGAATCCAGCAATCTCCGGAAAGGACTGCCCTGGCTGCTTCTATTACCTGATCGTTGGAAGCATTTTTGAGCACATACCCGAAAGCACCGTTAGGAGGGACTATCTTCCAGAGTTGCCGCACGTATACTTCGTCTTGAAAATTGGAGAGCATGATAATACCGGTATTCGGCAAATTTTTCAGAATTTGTTCGGCTGCTTTTATGCCGGACAATTTGGGCATTTTTATATCGAGGAAAATGAGCGCAGGTTGAAGCTTATTGGCTAGCTCGACAGCTCGTTCGCCATCATGAGCTTCTTCTATTTTGCCATGCTCGGAAAAATCGCCTTGAGAAAGCAAATTCCTGAGCCAAAGGCGATCTCGTTCTTCGTCGTCCACAATCAATATAGTCATTGTGTTTATGCCTCTCTCCTGTGTTCTAACTCAAAAGATAGCTCAATCCTGAGCTCCGTTCCTGAACTGAAATTGCCGGGCTTTCGCCAATCTACTTTCGCCCCAATCAATTGGGCGCGTTGCTTTATGTTCAATATGCCGTGTGAATCGCTTCTCACCGCTTTGGTTGCAATACCAACACCGTCGTCTCGCACTGCAATGATAAGTGTATCGCTGCGGCGTGAAATTTCTACCTCTACATTGTTGGCGTGCGAATGTTTTTGAACGTTGTTTAGTGATTCTTGTACTATGCGATAAAGCTGCAAAATCGAAAACCGTGAGATGGCGTTTTCGTCGAATTCATCTTTGTCTATGAAGTTGGTCCCAATATTGCGATCGCTTGCCATGATGGCAAGTAAGTTTTCGATTGCCGGTTTAAAGCCCATGGTTTCAAGAACAGAGGGGTGTAAATCGTTAATGACTCTGCGCATTTCCGCCACTGAATAATCGAGGCGTTGTCGCATTTCACCCGGCACAGGATTATCCGTGAGTTCGCCTGCCAGCTTATCTGCCATACGGGCTACTGCTGAAAGAGTCGGAAGCGTTTCATCATGCAAATCTTCCGCAATGCGCTGCCTTTCTTCTTCAGCCCTAACTTGCATGGAGCGTCGCGCTTCGGCAAGTTCGCGATTCCTGACGCGCAAGCTGGCATCCATAAAGATGAAAGTGGCCAGAATGAAAGTAGCTGATATCACTACCAGTGGTGCAAATAATGGTATCGCAACGCGTCCCAGTTCAAAGCAAAATGTTGCTGCCAATAAGAAGAACCATAAGGCGGCGAAGAAAAGCAGTGTGCGGGCAGGCCATTTTAAAATGGAAAATATCGTGCCGAAAACAACACCGAGAAACAAGATAAGGGCATTTCCCAGGGGTGTCGGAAGGGTAGTAATTTGGTCGCCATTGAGAAGTGTTTGAACGGCTTGAGCTTGATAATGAAAGTTAGGTATGTGTTCAACCTTCTTGCCTTTTGCGCCTGGGTTCTCAACCATTTGAGTCATTACAGTTCCGATCATAACGATCTTATCTGTGAACAATTTTTCTTGGGCTGATTCCGGCAAAGCTCTATTTTCCAGGCCCTTTTCTTTCAACAACTCTATTGGTAAGGCAGACAGAAATGAGACAGAAGGAAAATGAATATCGTCCGGTGATAGATAGAAAGGCGTCCATCCTCTTTCAACCAGAAACCGGCAGTCCGGCCCCACACCGGTTATCTGCTTATTGAGGTAAATAACCGCTTCGGCAAGCGATCCCACATAAGGATTGGCGAATTGCGCATGTGTTTGTGTGGGCGGCAACTCATACGTAACAGGCAACTCATAAACAACGCCGTTTGCTTCACGCATCAGCTGATCTCTGCCTGTGGCAGCGGAGTGTTTCAAAAGATCTACTGAAGGCAATTCATTGCCATCTTCCGGACTGCCAAATAGCGCGAGCACGATGTTGCGATTGCGCTGCATGAGGCTAACCAGCGAAGGTTCGGTTGCTCCTCTTAAATCCAAATCAACTACCACCATGACTGGATTAAACCTCTCAATCTTTTCGATGAGTTGAGCAAGGATACGTTGAGCGTACGGATTGTCGAATTTGGTAATGCTGAAGTGAAATTGAGAATTGTCGTCGAACTTAACCAAGGTGACTTCATGTGAAATCTTGATCTGCGTAGATTCTGCATTGATTCGGTCTGCAACACCGTATTGCCATTCCAACATGCTGGTTTCAAGGACATCAAATGGGGTCATTATGACGATGAATGCTGAGACTAGCCCCGCCAGGGCACCCCAAATGAAACGCTGCCAAAAGAGAGGGTTGGAGTTGTTAGCTCCTGCCCCATTGCTGGCTGAATTATCAAAACGATGGAGGGTAAGCCTCATTCACTCCCTCAGAGCATACCTTTCTGCTCCAAGAGTACTCTAGCTGAATTATTCTTGTAATGAGCTGGGGTAAACACTGTTTATGGGCACGGGTTGAGCCTTGCCACCCCGTACGCTTGATATGTTCGACCTGGATTTCGAGACGATATGCGATCGCATTGCACTTCTCCAGTAGCGCGCTTGAAAAGTTAATTGCAGATCAGGGCTAACCCTAGGTGAAGCGCGCCGGAATTCCGGGCGGCCTCGGCTTGCGGCGTTGCTATCGTGAACCATGAACGTCCGGTACCGGCTACGCGTGGTTTGCCACACACCTGCCTTGCAAGCACGCCCTATAAGAGGTTTACGAAATGAAGTCCAACGCGCTCCGCTTAATGGCATCCGCTCTGGCCTGCTCGGTAATGCTAACGACTCCGTCGTTTGCTTCAGGCATTTTGATGATCGATCCACCGCTGGGTGGCATCATGCATCCGCCCTTCATAGTTCATCCACCCCATCACCCCGTCTCGCCCACTCGCCCACCTCTTTTGGAAGGCCATGTCTCGTATGGGCTGCATCTTCAAAGTCAAAATGTAAAAGTGACGGTCACAGATCAAGTTGCACGCACTAACATCAAACAAGTCTTTTCAAACGATACAGACCGCAATTTAGCTGGAACATATTTATTTCCGCTGCCTGCAGATACCACGTTCAGTTCTTTCTCACTTCATATAGATGGCAAGCCGGTAGAAGGTCAAATTCTGGCTGCAGAAGATGCGCGCCAGCAGTACGAAGAAATTGTGCGCAAGATGATCGATCCGGGTTTGCTTGAATATGCAGACTATAAAACAGTAAGAGCTCGCATCTTTCCAATTCCGGCACACGGCACGAAGACCGTCGAGCTTGAGTACACGCAGCTACTAAAAGCCGAAGATGGACTCGTAAAGTATCGTTTTCCGCTTAAGACAGAAGGCGAAACGGCAGCCGCTGATGAGATAAAAGTCGAGATGGCTGTCTCCAGCAAAACGGGAGTTCGCTCTATCTGGTCTCCTTCGCACAGTGTTTCAGTCAGCCGTGATGGTGATCACAATGCCAAAATTTCGTTATTCGAAAAAGATACTTTGCCGGACAAAGACTTCCTTCTTTATTACAGTGTTTCGGATAAAGCGATGTCGGCAAACCTGCTCACACATAAGAACCCGGATGAAGACGGCTTTTTCCTCCTCACGCTTAACCCACCGCAAATGCCGGAGAAGGTAGTTAGCAAAGATATCGTTCTGGTTGCGGACACTTCCGGATCAATGTCCGGAGAAAAAATAGAACAAAACAAAAAAGCATTGAAGTACGTCATAAACGCACTCTCGCCGGACGATCGTTTCGGTATTGTGCAATTCAATACTGACGTTGAAGCCTATCGCACGGATCTTATGCCGGCCACTGCTGAGAATAAGAAAACGGCTGGATCCTTCATAAACGATCTCGAGGCACGTGGGGGCACTAACATTTCCGATGCATTGCAAATGGGTTGCAAAATGTTGAGCGGAGATTCAGCACGACCAGCTTATCTTGTACTCATGACCGATGGTGAGCCAACGGTAGGTGAAACTGACATATCAAAAATTCTTAAATCAGTAGCGCCAAAAAGAGACGTGCGAATATTTGATTTTGGCGTTGGCTTTGACGTCAATACAATGTTCCTCGACAAATTAGCTGCCGAACATCACGGCACAACAGAATATGTCGAGCCCAAAGACAACCTCGAAACGGCTGTTGCAGCCTTCTATCAGAAGATCAAGAGCCCTGTTTTGACGGATGCTCACATTGCTATTAATGGTGTCGAAACGAAAGATGTTTATCCGCGCGAAGTGAAGGACATTTTCGCTGGAACACAAGTAATGCTGCTTGGGAAATACAAGAACACAGGCAAATGCACGGTGAATTTGACAGGTAAAGTTCAAGGCGTTGCAAAAGCTTACAGCTTCAATCTCAATTTCGATCCTAACCAACCCGGCAACACATATTTGCCGAGGCTCTGGGCTATGCGCCGTATCGGACATCTCACTGATGTAGCCAAAGAAAACCACAACAACAAAGAAGTGGTTGACGAAATTGTGGCGCTCTCTAAGAAGTATGGAATCATCACGGAATACACATCATTCCTGGTGACAGATCCAAGCGAAAATGGCCGATTAGCCAATTTTAGTCGACGTGATGCAACGCCATTGAATCGCCCGGTAAACGTACGAGGGCGACTAATGACTGGTAGCGCTGGTGGTGCTGGTGGTTTGGCCCCGGTTGCCATGGCAGCGCCTATGTCGGCACCGATGATCGCTGATGCGAGGAGCTATACAGCAACCGCCGGCCACATGCGATATGAGCGTAAGGGACAAGCTCAAAACGCGGTTGCCATGGACGCACTAGATTTCGCTAAAGACAGTGAAGTAGGTGAAAAAGCTGTTGTACGAGCTAAGAAAATGAATGACTTCAAGACAGCAAGCACTGTTGCTTTTACACCCGCTTCAGATGGAATAGCTGCTGTGATTAAGACAGTTGATGACAAAACGTTTTATCTCAGAGACGGAGTGTGGGTTGAAGGCGGCATTGAAGATCGCGATGCCAAATCCTTTAAAGAAGTTGTTTTTGGAAGCACTCAGTACTTTGATCTGATTCACAAGAATCCAGAAATTAGAAAGTACTTGACCATCGGTCAACAAATTCAAATCAACTTCAAAGGCACGCTCTATCGCATTACCGCCGGCTAACGTAGGGGCATGGCACTGCCATGCCCACATATCTTCCAAGGGGAAAGAAAGGGCTCGGATTCTATTCGAGCTCTTTTACATTGGCGATTCGAAAATCACTGCTTTTGAATTGATCTTCGATTTGTTTCTGCGAAATTTTGGCGGAATCGTACTTCATTGTATAAGTTGCCGATTTCTTCTCATCGTTTGATAGTGATTTGTCATCTTGCCCATAATGCTCAAGGGCATATGACTTGACGGTTACGTCTGAAATGCCGTCCGTGGCTGAAAGTTTCTTTTGCAGTTGTTTCAGACAGGCTGGGCACAATGAGCCCTTTACACGCACCTGGAGGCCTTTGAGGGCTTCTTGATTATTGGACACAGGAGGTGTTGCCGGTTGCGCCGTCGTAGATGTTTCATCGCCCTGTCCCTTTACGCACGCCAGGCCGAAAAAAATTGGAATAAAAATAAGTATGAAGTTTCGTCTGATCAAGTTTTGAATGTACATCCTGTCATTCCCGAAGGTTTTATGCGGTTAAGCCTACTCTAACTTCCTCCATATAATAGGCCGATCATGGATCTAAGGTTGATATGATTTACCTTTGGCAAACCGCCTCGGGCGCCATGATAGGGAACTATGTACGCTTTAGCGAATCAATCAACAACATTTCTTGACGGAATAATCTCACCGAAGGAGCTAAAGGGACTCTCGACGGAGCAACTGAAAGCCCTGGGTGCGGAAATCCGCCAGGAGATTGTCAGTAGGCTCAATAAAACGGGCGGACATTTGGCGTCTAATCTTGGCATCGTCGAGATTACTCTCGGGCTGCACTATGTTTTCGACAGCCCCCGCGACAAAATTTTATGGGACGTCGGCCACCAGACATATGTGCACAAGATGCTCACTGGCAGGCGCGAACAATTCGAGACACTAAGACAATACAAAGGATTGAGTGGCTTTATCAATCCTGCCGAAAGCAACCACGATGCTTTCGTGGCCGGACACAGTTCTACATCTGTATCGCTGGCTGTCGGTATGGCAATTGCGCGCGATCACCAAAAGCAGCGCCATAAAGTAATTGCTGTAATCGGAGATGGCGGACTGACAGGCGGAATGGCTCTGGAAGCTATCAATCACCTTGGTCATTTGCGCAAAGATGTGCTCATCATCCTCAACGACAACGAAATGTCGATCAGCGAGAACGTCGGCGGATTCTCTCAATATATGAAGAGGATCAAAGAGACGTTCTTCTACGAAGATATAAAAATCAAGATCGACCACATTGAAGAAATGCTAGACGAAGTGCCGCTTACGCCTGGCGTAAGAGACATGATCGAGACCGTCAAACGGCAAGCCAAAGAACGATTCGATACGCCTGGCATTGTCTTTGAAAAATTGGGACTCAACTATTCCGGTCCTATTGATGGTCATGATGTCGGTGCGGTAATTCGTGCACTAAATAAAGCGAAGGACAGAGAAATCCCGCAAATTCTGCATGTCATAACGCAGAAAGGCAAAGGATTTGGACCGGCCGAGCAAGATGCAATCAAGTATCACGGTGTTTCTGCTTTTAGCCTTGAGCCACCGCTCAAAGAAAAAATTGAACCGGCCCAGTCGCCCAAACCAAAGTCGAAAACCTATTCGGAAATTTTTTCGGAAGCACTAATTGAAATTGCCGACCGTGAACCTTCACTAGTTGCTATTACTCCTGCTACGGCAGAAGGCAGCGCCCTTGTGAAATTCGGCAAAGTATATCCGGATCGCTTTTTTGATGTGGCAATTTGCGAACAGCACGCCGTCACTATGGCAGCGGGCATGGCCAAAGCCGGTTTGAAACCAGTCGTTTCAATCTACTCCACTTTCTTGCAACGGGCCATGGATCAGGTTATTCATGATGTAGCCATTATGAAATTGCCTGTTATTTTTGGTATCGACCGTGGTGGCCTGGTGGAAGATGGCGAAACGCACCAGGGTGTCTTTGACATTGCATATTTGCGCAGCATTCCTGGTTTTACGGTACTCGCTCCAAAAGATGCTGTTGAGCTGCGTAATCTGCTCTATAGCGCCATCGCCAATGCTACCGGCCCGGTTGCCATCCGTTTCCCACGTGATAAAGCATTGAACGCTGATGCGCTCAATTCAGGAGAAGGAACAAAGCTCTCCTTACTGGATTACACCAAATGGGACCTCTTAAGCGAAGCGGGCAGCACTGCTTTAATTGCCTACGGCTCGATGGTGGATGTTGCTCTTAAAGCTCGCGATCTTCTCAAAGAGAAATCGATTGATGTAGCTGTCGTTTATGCCCGTAGTGCAAAACCGCTTGATGAAGCCATGCTTAATCGCATTTGCAAAGATTACAAACGAGTCGTAACCCTGGAAGAAGGTTGTCTTGCCGGAGGCTTTGGTTCAGCCGTTTTAGAATGGGCAGCCAAACGTCGTTTTACGAACTTGCAAGAGAAGCATCCGGAAATTGTTTGCCAGGGCGTGCCCGATCAATTTGTTGAGCACGGAGCGCGCGGCATTTTGCTAAGCGATGTTGGTCTCACCCCCGATAAAGTGGCTGAGTTTGTGCGAGCCTGGCAATCTGGCAGCTAAATTTCGCGCCGTCCTTCCATAGCTTTTGCAAGGGTAGAGTCATCTGCATATTCGAGATCACTGCCTACTGGCAAGCCGAATGCTATGCGAGTGACCATGATGCCGAGCGGCTTGAATAGTTGATTCAGATACAAGACGGTCGCATCACCCTCAATAGTAGGGTTTATGGCGAGAATAACTTCCTTGACGTTTTCTTCGTGAAGGCGATGGACCAATTCCTTGATGCTGAGCTGATCCGGGCCTTTACCGTCCAGGGGCGAGATCAGTCCAGTCAGGACGTGATAAACGCCTTTATATTCACGACCGCGCTCAAGCGCTATGACATCTTTTGATTCGGCGACAACACAAATGACATGAGTATCCCGGCGGATATTGCTGCATATTTCGCAGGGATCCTCAGCAGAAAGATGAAAGCAGTGGCTGCAATTGCGCACCTTCTCTTTTGCCTCTACCAATGCGTCCGCAAAACCTTTGACGGAATCTTCGCTCATGCCCAGCACAAAGAAAGCCATGCGCTGCGCAGACTTTGGACCTACTCCTGGAAATTTTTGAAATTCCTCAATCAGGCGTGCTAAAGGTGGCGTGAAGTACATCTGGGTCTTCGTTGCAAAGTATTGGTAGAGGCTAAAAAATCTAGAGAGGATTTAGCCCGCTTGCTAGAAGCCAAGCCCTGTGCCAGGTGGCAAAGCCATTCCGAGTGTTTGTTGAGCTTTGTCTTGCTCCAATTGTTTCGCTTTCTGGCAAGCGTCCTTTATTGCGGTCAAAACCAGGTCTTCAAGCGTTTCTACATCTTCTGGATCTACCGCTTCTTTATTGATTTTGACTGATTTGAAATCGCGCGAGCCTGTGCAGACGATGCGTACAGCGCCTTGCCCTGCGCTTCCTTCAAGCTCGGTGACAGCGAGCTCACCTTGTAACTTCTCAAGAGCTTGTTGCGCCTTTTGCGCCTGGCGCATGAGCTGGTTAAAGTCCGGTTGCATGATAATCTCCTGTACACTGGTCCTGGGAGCAGGGAACGCAATTTGGCTGCGTAACTTGCGAAGCGTGAACAACGCCCCTACAGATTATAGAGTTAGGTTTCGTTAGACTCGCTCTACAAGGGTTGATGCTTAAGGTTTCCTAAGTTATATTTTCAGGACAATTTGCAAATCAGCCGCCAAT
>CAJCIF010000539.1 GCA_903970355.1 Actinomycetota bacterium | reverse complement strand
TATATCGTGTGCACGCTTCTCTCTATCTAGCAATAGTTGCTGGACGGCAATGAGCCTTGACTGTAAGGTATCACCTGCTGCTTTCAGCATTAGATGGGCTTCCATTGCCTTAATGCGTTTTTCTAATTCGTATTCAATGTTCGCACCATAGTGATATTTGATCACCATAGGAACGATAAACGCGGTCCAGCCAGGATCGACTTTTCTGTTTTCAATTATGGCTTGCATGCAAATCTCTACAGCACCACTGTGAAATGGTTGCACCACATCGTTGAGATAATAAATCTCTCCCTCCGGAAAGATCATTAATACCTCTCCGCCTCTTTGTACTGTTTTAATTGCATATTCTTTGGCGGCGTTATCGTGGGAGCCGCGTTTGACTGAGAAGTGTCCGATTCGTTGCAAGGCCAATCCGGCCAAACCAAACATTTCATCGAAAGCCTCTCTGTTGCACATCGAATAAAAACGTCTTTTTAAACGCCGAGATAACTCCAGGCAAACTAAAGGATCACTTTCGTCGGCATGGTTGGAAGCGAAAATAATGCCCGCATTGCGAGGTAGCTTTCGAAGCAAATCTAGATCTTGCTCTGTGATATGCAGCCTGTTGTTTAGAGCAAGTTCTGCTTTTGCCATCGCCTGCGCGGCTTGAATAAACCAGGCATTTGGTTTGGCAGGAACGAAATCTCTAAATAGAAGGCTCACGTCAACCCAAAATTAGTCTCTTTTGGGCTCTGCTGGTTTGCTCTCTGCCTTAGCTGCCGGCTTAGAGTCTCCATCTGTAGCAACTTCTTTGTTTTCTTTGCCGTAGTCGCCTAAAAAGGTCTTGGCTGGACAGATATTTACGATTGCGCACCCTGTGCAGTGCACCGCTCTAGCTATTGGACAAATCACCATATGTGCGTCCTCGCTGATTTATAGTTTGTTACTGGATGCCGGTGTCACACGTTTCATAAACGGCGGCTATTGAAAATCATAACACGGTTTAATTCTTGTAAACCGAAGTAGAATCAGCATTTTGCCATATATCGCCACCTACACTGCTTCGCCACTGCATTCAGTGACCAGAACATAAACGCAACAAAGTGCGGTTTAGAATTAGAGAACTTCGAGGAAAATAGCTGCAGAGCTCGAAGCCTGAAGGGTAATTCTGAAAATTGGATTGTTTTATGAGTGACGAAGAAAAGAAACCAAAAAAGCAATTAGAGACCGGTAGAGGTGGATCAGGACGAAAAAGGATAACTGCCGTTGGTTTAAAAGATGGTGGTAGTGCTGGTGGTGGCGGTGCCAGCGAAGTATTTGAGCAACCTCAGAATCCTTCCGCGTCAATTCGTCCAACAGCCATCATATGCGAGAAGGATGACACTATTCGAACTGGCTTGCGTTTGATGCTGGCCCCGGTGGCTGAAGTAATTGGAGAAGCTCGAGACGCAAGTGAGGCTTGCGAGATCATTTTGCGTCTGAAGCCAGAACTCGTATTGATTGATTTCGATCTAGGAAGTCAAACCGGGCTGGATGTTTTGAAAAATTTGTGGGGTCGTGCAAAGCCTCATAAGACCCTCGTGGCAACGGACACATATCATGCCACGAAATACTATCACCAACTATGTAGGGCTGGTGCTAATGGATTCTATATGAAACGCAAAGGGCGGAAAGTGCTTCACGACGCCGTAAGGGAGCTTATGGACACAGGTACATCGTGTGATTCTGAAATAGCACGGCTCGTTACGCAAGATCTGGATACTCCAATAGGCGGCCTAACGGAACGAGAAATAGCGGTATTAATCAGACTCGATCTCCGTAACAAGGAAATTGCTGAAGAATTGGCCATGAAATTTACCACTGTGGAAAAGCATGTCGAATGCATTTTGAGCAAACTGCTAGTGCCCACTCGCACAGGTGCGGCTCTGAAAGCGGTTCAATATGGCTATGAGCTATTGCCTAAAATGTCTCCGCGCGATCCTGCAACCCTACAAAGCCAAGAATATTTGCAAGCATTAGTTCATGCAAGAATGGAAATTGACAGAGCAAAAAACTCGTAAGTGTCATAACTGAGGAGGTTTTCATCTATGATAACTGACGAGAACCTCAATCGGATTGTGAGAGGAACTACCATAGCCTTTGTTGTGGCGGTTTGAATTGAAGTTTCTACTGGTATTCCTGAGCACTTTTCTTGCGCTGTTGCTCATAATGGCGCCTACTCCTGCTCATGATCTCTATGGCATTGTTGATTTGCACGACCATATAGTCGTCCCGCTCCAATACAAATCGATCATTCTTTACGGACATAAAGCCTGTTTAGTGAACAGATTCGATTCTGATGTTAGGCACGGTGAAACTGAAACTTTCTTTTTCGAAATTGCCGGAAAAGGAGTTAAGAGAAGGTCCAAGTGCGATTCCAAGTTTGATGCCAAAAACGGCTACCAGATAATTGACATAACTTCGGGTGATTTAGCTCGATTCGTTGGCAGAAAGGGTGCTCTCTTTGATCACAATGGACAAAGGCTAACCGATTTTAAATATGATCAGATCCGATCGCTGGGAGACGGATTATATGTTGGCACCCGTGCAGATCATCATTTCATGTTCAATCGGCAAGGCACAGAATTGACCGAACTTCCAAGGACAGTCGTAAATGGCCACGAACAATTCTCAGAAGGATTGTTGCCCGTTGGCGATGCTCCTATGGGGGGACCGTATAAATATTTAGATCGTGATGGAAAATGCGTTATTCCGGCTACTAATATTGTCTTTACAGGCGAATTCTCAGACGGTTTATGCGCAGTAGAAGAGCTATCCAACGATGTGCGAACCGCGGGTTATATTGACCGTTCCGGTAAGTTGGTAATTGGTCCGTTCAAACATGCATCCGGAGGACCCTTTAAAGATGGATATGCCATTTTTGGTATCAGGGGTGAAGAGAAGCAGAGCAAATGCGGGCTCATAGACCATTCGGGACAACTTGTTATTCCAGCACAATACGATAATTTAATTCGGTGGGATAACGGTCATTTTCTCGCGGAAAAGGATCAACGCTTTTCAATATTGGATACTCATCAAAACGTATATTGCAAATTCCCTGAGGACTGCAAGCGAATTGAAATTCACGTTCCGTTGAAAGAAGGAGAGCTTATTCCATGTGCATTTGGCTATTCATTTGAGGGAGCAAAATGGGGATATTGCGACTGCACCGGAAAAATTGTTATATCTCCAGCTTTTGATTTTGCATACCCATTTGAAGGAGATGTCGCTCCAGCAGAAGAAATTCGGTACGGAAGAGGATGTTGGGGATTGATTGACAAGCAGGGGAATTGGCTAATCAAGCCAAAATACAAAAATTTCATCAAGTTCGGAAATAATCTGATTATTGTTAGCTTCAACAACAAAATCTTCGATCCTGATAATTGGGGGCCGAAAGATGGAGGTGTTGGCGCGTTTGAGGATTTGCTCTGGGCTTACGATTTAATGGGCAAACCTGAAAGTTGGTTGTATCAATTAATTGGAAAGCCGGATAAAGAGATCGATGGAAATCATGCATCTATTCAATGCCAGAAGTGCCTCCGCTATCGTTTGAGTCAACCAGGTTGGTGTGGCACTGTTCAAAATTATTCATTCGTAGACTTTGCCATCGACGAAAAGGGATTCATAAAAGCATGGGAGGGCGATGGACAACCCCCTTGGGTTACGAAAAACGTTATCGTAAAACAGTGG
>CAJCIF010000538.1 GCA_903970355.1 Actinomycetota bacterium | reverse complement strand
CGCTTTGGCTCGCGACAAACCGGCACCACGAAGGATGGTGTCGTCCGCAGCAATAATAAATTGCGGTCGGGGAAAAGCCCGCTTACCATCAAGAATTTTGAACCGACCAAAAATGGTTGAAGCGGCTTTACCCGAAAGTTGTTGGTAAATTATTGACTCACAGAGTGCTTCAAAACTACTAAAATCATCCGCCAGTTCTAACCCGCATTCGCCTACTCTGTCGATCACCTTTGCCAGCTTGCGATCGCGCGCACGCAAATGATTTATTCCCGCTTCCAATTGTTCGGCATAACTGAGTAAGACGGGCTTTGTTGAGACCGCCTTCTTGCTTTTGGTTCCTGATAGATCAGGAACGGACCCAAGCTTCTTTATTACTGAAGGTTTCATAACTCAGCCTCGTCGCATAATGAAAGCGCTGACCAGTCTTTTTCTTGTAGGCCTTCGGCGCGATTGAAAGTAATGCTTGAAATTCTATATCTTTCGGCATCTCTTTGGGATCGGCAAGAATCTGCTCGAAAATTTCTTTGCCGTTCGCAACGGCGCAACACCTTACATAGAGAAACCAGTTTTGGGCAAAATCTCCCTTCTGCCCAGCAAATGCATCGTTGCCAATTTCTTTTGCATATGGTTCGCCATCCAACAAATAAAGTTTCTCGGCCAGAATCTCGGCGAACGCGCAAATATCTTCAACAGAGAGTTGGGCAAGGGCATCAACTGCAGGTTGAATAACAACCGAATCATCACCTGCTTTTTCCCAATCCATAGAGTCGATGATTTTCCAGAAAAATCGTTCGTCCATGACAGCTGCGCTTTCAGCTATGCCGCATAATGGTTCCAATATTTCCGGGTCGAATTCATTTTCATGTTCATGCAAATCTTGAGCGTGAGTTTTGGTGGGATGCCATTTCACGCGACACTTCGGCAGCAGCTGTCGGAATGATTGCGTACCGTTGTGAGTAACTTTTGTATTGAAGAGATAGACGCGAAGCAGCTTTTGCAATTTTGCCAATTCCAAAAGGCCATTGTCCGTCACTTTCGTTCCACTCAAACCAAGTTGTACAAGCAGTGAAAGATCGTGCAATGAAGCCAATCCGCTGTCTTCAACATCGGTTCCGCTCATCCATATTTCTCTCAGTTTCGCCAATCCCGATAAATTGGAAAGACCTTTCGTTGTAATTTGACTGTGGCTCAAACCGAGCGATTGAAGATTGACGAGCTCCTTTAAATGTTCAAGGCCCTCATCGCCAATATTTGTTGAATTCAATTCGAGCACACGCAGCCCGGTTAATCTCGATACATGATTGAGATTGCTATCGGTCACTTCTGAATGGCCAAGATCGAGGGCATGCAGCGCAGTTGGTTCAATGCCATCAAGAGCGGAAAGCATGGTTCCTTTGGTTGTTAGTTTCAACTTTATTTTGTGATCGGCCGGAAAGGTGACATTGCCTCGTGCTTCCTCCAGCCATTCCCATTTAATGGGTTGATTTTCCGGAGAAACGATCAGCCCTCTCACCTGCGTCAACAATTCCCATTCTTCAGGTTGATCTAAAGGTGCAACATAAAGAGTGCCGACAGATCTTCGATGCGGAAATCTAATAGTTTGTGTTGCGCTTTTGGTCAAATTAGGACAATCCTCATGCAGGCATGACAAGGGATCATAGCTATGGCGGAACTCACCCGACAAGCTCTATAGTTTAGTGCTGATTCAAAAGAATTACAGGATTATGCTAATCATTCGTTCGCGGGGAAGCTATTGATGGATGAAATTGATGCGTACGGTCGTCAACTATTAATTGACCGTCCACTTCTAACTAAAGGCAGACTGAGCGTATTTCGCGACTCAGACAACGACGACCATTGGTTTCCTCGTCTTAACGTTACGCTCAAACGAGCCGGCAGCGACGAAATCCTCTGGGAATGGACAACACACACAGATCCCATCGACTTTGAAGAACCGCCGCCCTACGGTGAAGACATCTTGCTTGAAAAGTATTTCGAGCTTTCCACACCTATACGTTCGCCCCGGGGCACAGAAACCGTATTCATGCTCGGACAAGGCGCTACAAGACGCGGACACGTAAAGCAGTTTTCGGTAGCCCTCTACCTATACCCGGCCTCCTTCGAGGACCGCGGCGTTCAAGTCGGCACAATTGACTTCACCCAAGGCCTAACCACAGGCGGAGTACCACTCTTCTTCCGAGTAAACTTCCCCTGGTAATAAGAAGAGGAAAGGACTCGAACCAACAGCAAAGCGCAGCTGCGGCGAGGAGCCGTGGCGGAGCGGAGCGTAAATACGCGCGGAGAAGCAGCGAAGCTGCGCCGGAGCGCTTAAATGCACACGCTTATGTAAACCTAAAGACAAAAAAATTGCGCCCGGTGCGACTCGAACGCACGACCAATCGGTTAAAAGCCGAGTGCTCTACCGGCTGAGCTACGGGCGCAGGTAGACAGCCATCCTAGCAATCAGTGGCTGAGAGTGTCAATCATGCGCGTTGCTGTTTTAACAGCTCCGGCGGCTTCGCTCCTCGCCGCCCTGCCTTCCTTACCCTTGGACTGCTGAGTCGGCTCCGTTCGTCGCCGCCTTGCCTTCGCAATGCCGACGCGGACAAGCGGGAGGGGGTCCAGGCAACGGGTTGCGGCACTTAATTATCTTTAGTTAGCGCTGAAAAACCGCAATCAGCCCGGATCACGACCTGTACCTATGCTGATGTAGCGCCGAATTCTGCACGAGCAAAGATCATCTGCGCTCAACCTGATAAATATTGATGTTACGGAGGGAGATTTCGACATCTTTCTATACACTTACTATGTGGCTGCATTGTCGGTCAGCGGAACTACCCGAGCACATGAACGCTTCTGCAAAGACAAAACTTGGCTGGCAACGCGCGATTAACGGCGCGACAGTGTTCGCCTGCGCGCTCTGCGTTCGGCTGGCGTACGTCTTTCTGGTGGCGCCTCGCCAGCTTTGCGGCTTGA
>CAJCIF010000537.1 GCA_903970355.1 Actinomycetota bacterium | reverse complement strand
CAGATAGTGACATCTGTTTCGTGTCCGACCCCGGAAATAGTTGGGACTCGGCACTCCGCCACTGCCCGTGCCACCACTTCCGTATTGAACGACCATAAGTCTTCAATAGAGCCACCACCACGCGCCACAATAATTACTTCGATATCCGGTATCGTCTGCAAGTCTCGAATCGCCTGCGCAACTTCTTCAGCGCTGCCTTCCCCTTGCACTTTCGCCGGTGCAATTACAACATTGACGTTGCGATTGCGTCGCGTCAGCGCACTTACTATGTCTCTTACGGCAGCTCCAGCCGGGCTGGTTACTACCCCAACGCGTTTTGGAAATATCGGCAATGGTCGTTTACGTTCCGGTGCAAGCAATCCTTCTTGTGTAAGGCGTGCTTTCAACTGTTCAAATGCGAGTTGCCACTCACCAATACCTACCGGTTCAACTGAAGAAACCACCATCTGATATGCGCCTTTCGGCGGATAGACACTCAACCGGCCTCGCACGACCATCATGAGTCCATCTTCCAGACGAAACTTCATACTCTGGGCCGCGGTTTTGAAGAATACGCAAGAAAGCGTTGCCTCCTTGTCCTTCAAAGAAAAATACCAGTGCCCCGACGGATATAGCTTTGCGTTACTGACTTCGCCTACTACATATACGTCGCTAAAAACTTCTTCTATGAGCTCGCGAATACGAGCTGTCAGTTCGGAAACTGTCAGCACCTGATGCAAGGAACTAGTACTCTTCGCACTATACAAGGAATATGCTCGCGTTCTTATTTAGTCTTACTGGACAAGTTTACCGCCGCCAGACTTATTTTGGGGGCATAACAGTTTCAATCGACTCTCGCGGTTGATACCACTTCGCAATATTCGTCGTTCTAAGCCGTACTTCTTAGCAATACTCTTAGCAACCGGTCCCAGCAAATTTCATTTGACCGAAGAATTGCGAGTACTATATATTAGTATGACATACAAAAGTAAGGTATTTATCGGAAAGGAGTGCAGAACATGCACAGGACCTTATACACCCCCGCCATGATCGAAACTTTCAGGACCTGCCGGAGGGCTTATGACCTCGCCTTCCTACGGACCATGCCCGAAACTGAAAAGCTCAGCGTAATTTGCAAACAAGTAATTTTGCGGGGCTTGGCCGAGATTCATAAGGGGAAAATTTGTTCGGTCACGAACGTCCAAAAGTTCATGGGGCAGAACTGGCCTTTAGATAAGGCAAGCGATCAACTCAAAGACAAAGACCACGCCACCAAAGCGTTTCTATATGTCTACAAGACTCTCTCGCGTTATGTAGCAAAGCCATATGCTTCACCCGAACAAAAAATTGTAGGCGTTGCACTGAAAGTGAGAGCACGTGTGCCTCACGTGCGAGTCTACCTGGAAGACACGCTCGATCTCATTTTATGGTCGCCTGAAGAAAAGAAACTCGAATTCGTCGATTTTCAAATTCAACCTGTACGCGCGTTTGATCCGGCCTGGCCAAACTCTTCTGTTGTAGTAAGAAAATTCCTGGCCGAGAGATTACAGACTCGCTGGCAATTCGATACTTTGTCACTGGTTACCCAACGCGTTGGTTTACAAGAATATTCACCCCTGCGCAACAACATTGAAGAAACCACCTACAGGCTTCATTGGTCGGAATTAGTTAAGACGCTTGAAGAAATCAAGGCGTTCGAACAAGTACCACCCAAGGAAGAACTTATGCGTCAATCCGCTCACTGTTGGCATTGCGAAACAATCGAGAACCGCATCGCAAGCGCACAAGACGACGAGCAATTCGCCATTAGCCTTACAGCTTAAGGTCAAAGTAGGGCTCAGCAATATGCAAAACTCGGATGCGAATGACATTACATCCGGTTTGCAACGGCCTAAAAGCTAGCTAAGATGGAAGAAACCACTAATTGATCATAGAAAACAAAATTGGCGCAAAAGCTACCATTCATCCCAGCCATCTTGGCATTGGTGCTCTTCTTGAGTGCTGGCTTAAATGCGTCGGCGAAGTCCCATGAAAAATCCACCGATCCAATCAAGCTGGAAGCCGAACAAAACTCCTTCGAGCTTGGCACATCGGAATCGGTGCTGGCATGGGATCGCTGGCATCATCGGGTCGGAAAAGCACTTTCACAGGCTGTGCATAAATATGCCGGGAGGCTTATGGGTACCGCTGCCGTGCGCATTACAATCGACCGAGAGCAAAATCTCACTGCCGAATTAGTAAAACAATCCGGCAATCCGGAGTTAGCAAAAGCTTGCGTAACTGCGGCTACTAGCCTGGACAAAAACGATCTTCTAGCCTTTCCGGAAGGTTCAAAACGCCCGGCTATCCGTTTCAATTTTGCCTACAAACGCGCTTTCTTCGTAGTTCCAAAACACGAATACATTAAAAACGACTACGAGACTTTGTCTGATTAAAGATGGGGCTGGTCGGACCCGCATTTGCCACATTTGCTTGGCAAACTATTTACAACTAGACTGACGGGACGGCATAACTATGGCCGAACGAAATGCCGGAGATCTCATTCCGGCGAGCCCAATACACGATGGTACGGATGCAGCGGCTGCGGCCCAGAATGCCGTTACCGCCCTGCGCGATGAAATTACTGGAACCCCCGGAAAGTTTTCGATGGTGGGCTTTCAGAAAGAAGAATCCCAGATAACCGACACTCCCGACAAAATTATCAAAGCTATCACCATATCCAGTACCAGATCTCAGGTTGATGAGAAAACCTTTGTCGACCCAGAGACACCTGCACAATTTGCAAGCCGCGGCTTTGAAAATGAGCATGTAACACGGACGGATACGCAATTCAGCAACTATGCCATTACTTCTACAATGACGACGGATAGCACTGGTCCACAAAAACATACACACGAGGATGCCAGCTTTATCTTTTCTCCCGATGGAAGAAAGAGCGAGAGATTCGTTTCAACTGAAGATCAGGGCATCCAACATGCTGACTCTACGGGATATATTTTCATACAGCCAAATGGCACAGAGTTATACAGTGCTTCCGGTCAAACTAACACAGGATCGAAAATAACTGACTATGGTCAACGCAATCCTGATGGCACAGGTTTCTTCACTCGAACCAACAGAACCAGCTATAACGGCGAACCAGTTGTCTATGTGAGTGCAGAAACTTGTACGATCGCAAATGGCGACCGCACCTGCTCAACCAGCGAAACCGCAACCGTCGATGGCAAACAACCAATAAGCAAAGTCAGCCCCTCAACTGCGGCCAATTTCGACCTGCACTTCCCCAGTATCGATGCACCACCGCCGGTGTTACCGATAATGGGGCAAGAGACCGTTGGCGCCACCCGCAAGCATCGCAAGGGTACTGGTTAGGAATCATCGTCCTCTTCTTCGTCATCCTCTTCTCTATAACCACCTAAGCCAACGCCTACCAACTGCGTTTGACCCTCCACCTTTTCAAGTTCCAAAGGTGCATAACCACTGTATTCCAAAATATAGTCCGATAGGTCTTGCGAATGTGTCGTGATCCATAACTGAGAGTCCTGCGATGCTCGCACAAATAGTTTTGCTAGTGGCTCATAAAGACTTGAATGGATGCTGGATTCCGGTTCATTCATTACCAGCAAGCTTGGCGCGTCTAAACTAAATAATGCAGTGAGAAGACAAATGTATTTCAATGTGCCATCGGAAAGTTCAGAGGCATCCAGCGGTCTGCCAAATTCCGGCGAACTCATTTTTAAGCGCAGCCCTGCATTTGTCTCCTCAATGGCCAAACTGCTTCCTGGAAACGCTTCGTCGAAGTGCTGGAGGAACTCTTCATAGTTTCCATTTTCCATAATGGTGCCGAGGGCCGAAATACAATCACTTCCATCGTGAGACATTACCGGGGTGAAAATGGCACGCTGAGGTTTGCGTAGCGGTGAATCCTTGTCTGTGCGGAAGTGATGGTAAAAACGCCATTGCAAGAACTCCTGTCGGAGCTTGGAAATCTGAGGATACTTGTAAGGCTCGCGAAGTCCAGTCAAAATCGATTCGTTGTAAGCTACACGCATTGTGTAATCGCTCACTTTTCCGGAAGCATCGCGAGCGGTAACCTCAGCTCTTCCTCTTTTCAAGATGGAGGATTTCTTGCCCTTATCAAGCAAATAAATTGCCTCTTGTTTTATCTCCAAGTCTTTCGAGAAGAGCGAATAATAATCTCTTGGTGGAACAATTCCACAAACAAGATCGTACATGAGTTTGTCCAGGCGAACGGAGAGCCGCACTTGGTGGGACTCCTTCTTTCCGTACTTACCAGACCATAATATGGATTCCATACCACCTTCATCGGCGATACTTCGTGCGAGTTGACCGGTAGCGGTAGAAGCAACCAGATAAATGGCTCTATATAAATTGCTTTTCCCAGAACCATTCGGACCAACTATCACAGCTATACGTTCAAGTTTCAGCCAAATATTCTTGACCGATCGATAGTTATGTGTCCAGAAATCAGTTAATACCAAGGGGCAGCCTCTATTTCACTCGTCTTCATCATCAGCATTTTCGTTGTGGTAACGGCTCAGTTTATTTGATCCACAAACATTAGTAGCTCCTTCCTTTTTTTCAAGTTCAACTATGCGGGCGTTCTTATGCTTCTTAATGAGATCTGCTAATTCCTTTGCATGGGTAGTGAGCAAAATCTGTGAATGTTTAGACGCATCCAAAATGAGCTCAGCAAGTGGTTTAAACAAACTCGGATGAATACTCGTTTCAGGTTCATTCAGCACCACAAATGGCGCTGGTCTGGGCGTGAGAAGAGCCGCAAGCAAGCACAAGTACTGCAATGTTCCATCCGAAAACTCTCGACAAGAAAGAGGACGCCACACGCCCGGAGCATTCATGTACAGCGCAATTTCACCATTGTCTTCACCTACTACTAATTTTGAATTTGGGAAAGCGCTTTCGATCAAAGCAAATAATCTCTCTGCATGGCCAACCGCGATGATAGTGGCAATGGCTGAAGCGAGATTGGCACCGTCATTACTCATTACATTAGTGAGGGTTGCTTGCTGCGGTTGGCGAATGGGAGAATCCAAATCGGTACGAAATGTGTGATAAAATCTCCAGCTGCAAAATTCTGTTCGCAAACTAGAGAGTTCAGGAAATTTGTGCGGCTCTCGGATTTCGGATAACACGGACTCCGTTTGATCTATGGTGCCTGGATATTGGGCGTTGCGTCCATCCATATTGCGCGCCGTTATGGAGCCACCTTCCCTGCTCAATAAAGCTATTTTCTTCTTTCCATTTTTTATCTGTACTAGCTCACGCTTAACATCAGGATCGTGCCTGAATATCGTAAGGAGTTTGCCGGGGTCCATACTTATACGATCGCTGTAAGGCACCCTTCCAATCTCTAGTTCGTATGAAAGATCATCCTCAAAAGCTATCGCAATACGCACATATGGATCATCATGTTTGTGCAATTTGCCTGCCCACAGTATCGAATTGATTCCACCTTCTGAAATAATTTCGCTGGCAAGTTGTCCTCTGGCTGAAGCTGCCCCCAGTTTTATGGCTTGATAAATATTGCTTTTGCCGCAGCCATTCGGACCGACAAGAACAGTCACATCACCGAGTTTGAGCCTAAGCTCTTTGACAGAGCGATAGCCGTTTATCTCGATTGATTCGATTTTCATCTATTCAATGGGGCGAATAATCAAATACCAATCCATCTTCCATAGATTTTTTCAACAACACTACAAAAGCTTTGTGGGCCGGATCTACTAAATAACGATCGCGGTCGGCGGTGTTTTTGAATGTAAGAAAGAACGCGTGAGTGAGCCCTTTATTGAGGTGCTCCGGACTGGTATTTGCACCATCTTCCATAGACACAACGTATGGAATCTTCTGTTTGAGTGCTTTGAATTCTTTCAGTACTTCTTCTATTTCTTCCGGCTTTGCTGAATCTTTGAATTTGAGAGCAACGAAATGCCTAACAATTGTGCTGCCCTCCATTGTTTCTTTTGCTCCTGCTAATGTGCTCTGAGAAAACGAGATCACCGAAAGCGCGAGCAAAGCAATCACCGTCGGTCGTACTTTTGGGCAGAGTCCGTATTGTAATTTCATTTTTGCCTTCTTAGCGTTGGGGCATGGCACTGCCATGGCCAATATTTTAGAGGGCTAAGCAACAAGGCGATCCTACATTAGCAAAGTGTGCGGCGGCGGCAATGCTACGTAGATGCCGCCTTGTCATATGGCTTCCTCGGCCATATATTCGCAAATGTACCTCCGGTCTCAAGGTATATGACTAAACCGATTGAACTTACCCCGCACCCACGGGCAGATTTGGACAGCAAACATCATCCCCACCCGAAGTTGGTTGATGATGTGCATAAACACGACAAGCTGACCCATGGACTTCTCGATTCAAAAACACCGGCTCAGTCTCGTGTTCACAATTTGGTTGCTCTTCATCAGGCTGGGGTTAAGGCACTCAGCCTGACAGATAAAGGCGGTCACGCTCACAATCTACAAATTCGGGCCCAGGAATTGCACGGCAGGATTTCAAAAATAAGCCTTGTTGAAATTCAACAGAATGGTTCAACCAAAAGCGAGCAAACTCTTCTAGCAGCCACATCGAGTGACGGCGCGCATTTTCAGATTGTCAGCGCCAGGGATTCCAACAATGGTGTCCACCATCCTCTCCATGAACAGGTTGCCAGCCGAACGATAACGCATCACCACACTTCAGACACGCGAAGCGGCCGGACTCATGTCGCGGCTGGATCATTACCTAATCTCTCCATTACGGGAGAACAACAGTCCGAAGGTAAGGCGCCTCTCTTTTCGGCGATGTTCAATGCAAATTCCGGTGATAACGGGTCTCCAATTCGACAAGCCAGTTACGAAG
>CAJCIF010000536.1 GCA_903970355.1 Actinomycetota bacterium | reverse complement strand
AAGACAGAACAAGCTGACTTGTACCAGGTCTACGGTGCATCGCAAGGTGAATACCCGCGCTTGATCGTTTGCCCACGTGACATTGAAGATGCTTATGCCACGACAGTTGAAGCTTTCAACATGGCAGACAAGTATCAGTTGCCTGTAACAATTATGTCTGACCTCCTTCTTTCTGAACACCACGAACACGTGGATCAAGCAGACATGCCGGCTGATGTCAAAGTTGACCGCGGCGAAATCGTCAAAGAGTGGTCCGAAGACCAGGGCAAGTTCAAGAGATTCCAATTCACAGAATCCGGAGTTTCTCCTCGTGCCTTGCCAGGTACCGCTAACACAATCTTCACCAACGCCAGTGACGATCACGATGAAGAAAGCATTCTCATTTCAGACATGTTCACTTCACCACCAGTGCGCCGCAAGATTATGGAAAAGCGGATGCGCAAAGTCGACAACATGCTCAAAGAGTTGGCGCCACCGAAACTGGAAGGCGGACCAGCCGATGCAGACGTCACAATCGTTTGCTGGGGCTCAACAGCCGGCGTAGTGTCAGAAGCGGTCGACATGCTCAATGCAAATGGTGTCAAAGCCAACTTCCTTTGTATCAAGTACATCTATCCATTCCACGCTAAGGAAGTGACGGAAATTCTCAGCAAGGCTAAGAAGAAGATCTCTGTTGAAGTCAACTTCACAAGCCAAATGGCCCGTTACTTGCGCAGCGAAACCGGCATCGCCATGGATGCTCACATCAATAAATATGATGGAGAACCATTCGAGCCCAAAGAAGTGTTGAACCTCGTGAAAGAGAAGCTTGCTGCTAAGCCGATCAATCTCGATGTAACGGAAGCGGATGCGAAAGAACTCGCCTATCACTATCTCCGCACTCACAGCTTCGAAAAATTGCGCCCCATCAAATTGGTGCGTGAAGCAGCCAACGGACATGGCGAACCAACCTGGAATATTGAGTTGGCCGAGCGTGTCTCAGGTAAGAAGGGCGGTTCGATGAAGGTGGGCGTCAAAACAGGCGCGACCTACAGCTTCGTCAAAGACACCGAGTAAAGCATTTCCAGTCGAATTTTGATTCTGAGGTAATAAATAGAATGGCAACGTTGATAGAGCTTCCGCTCGATACATATAAAGGACCGGTAAGCCCAGACTGGTGTCCAGGCTGCGGTGACTATGGTGTTTTGCGTTCCGTCCAGGAAGCAGCCGGTAAAAACGGTGTTGCACCCAAGGATTTGTTGATTGTTTCTGGTATAGGTTGCTCGTCCAACCTGCCCGGTTTCATTCATGCTTACGGCATTCACAGCTTGCACGGCAGAGCGGTACCGGTTGCAACCGGTGCACACCTCGCCAATACCGATTTGAAAGTGGTCATCACAGGTGGTGATGGCGACGGATACGGAATTGGCATCGGCCACTTGCTTCATGCCATGCGCCGTAATTTGGATGTCACCTATGTGGTTATGGACAACCAAATCTATGGTTTAACGACAGGTCAGGCTTCACCGACAACGTCCAAAGGTCACGTCACGAAGTCAACGCCAGTTGGCAATGCCGAAACTCCACTCAATCCGCTGGCACTCGCTATCGCTTCCGGTGCTACTTACGTAGCCCGCGGTTTCTCGGGCGAAGCGAAGCTGCTTACCGATTTGATTGCTGGTGGTATCGCACACAAGGGCTTTGCGTTAATTGATGTCTTCAGCCCCTGCGTAACCTACAACAAAATCAACACCTACCCGTTCTTCAAAGAACGCGTCTACAAGCTCGAAGACGAAAATTGGGAACCGAGTGATTTCCATAAGTCGTTGACCAAGGCTTACGAGTGGGGCGATCGCATTCCACTAGGCGTAATCTACAAGACGGATCAACCGACCTATGAAGATAGCGAAGCTATTTTCAAAAAGGGTGCGCTCGTCAAACAGCCGCTTGAAATTGACAAGAAAATCTTCAATGAATTAATTGAGGAAATGGTCTAGTCAAATCGACAAAATGGTCTCAGGAATACCCTCTCTTTCGAAGTAAAGAGGGGGTATTCGTTTATTTCAGCTGGGTACAAAAGCCATAGAAGCTGAATGGTTGGTTGTCAAGCTGATTCATTAACCAAGCTGGGACCAACCGATCACGTCAGTTGCCAAGTTCCGAAATAAGATCAAATTTCGGTCTATCGTCCTCACCCCCAGTCCCCGGGTAGGCTATGTCCGCCAAAGAACCAATAGACCCAAACGTGGTCGCAACTTGCCCTGTATGCAATCAGCCATTTCCCTTTGAGGATATCTGTCCCGTGCATAAGGTCCCGTTGCGCAGCACGGATACGCGCGTTGGTACCGTTTTTGCCGACCGCTTTGAAATTCTTTCTCTCCTTGGTGCCGGTGGCTCAAGCTTTGTATACAAGGCCAGGCATCAATTGATGGAGCGCATCGTCGCGCTCAAACTTCTCTCTTCAAACGATCTTGAAAGCATCAAGCGCTTCAAAATGGAAGCAAAGCTCGCCTGCCAACTGAATCATCCAAATATTGTCAGTGTTTTCGATTTCGGACTTGATGCCAACGGCATACCGTACTTTGTCATGGATTATCTGGAAGGTCAGACGCTTGCCGATGTCATTGACGAGGGACCTATCAATTTAAGGCGGGCATTGCATATTTTTTGTCAGGCAGGCGATGCTCTTAATTTTGCGCACAAGCGAAAACTGATTCACAGAGATCTCAAACCGAGCAACCTGATGCTGGTATTAGATGACTCCGGACAAGAAGTTTTGAAGTTATTTGATTTCGGTATCGCCAAAAAAACTTCTGGCAATGTTTCGCTCAGCCTTACCAATCATGGCGAGGTGATCGGTAGTCCGTTTTATATGAGTCCTGAACAATGTCGCGGTCTCAAATTGGATGCTCGTTCGGACATCTATTCACTTGGATGTGTCATGTACGAAGCTCTTACAGGAGAAATTGCCTTTCCAGGCGATGACATGGTTGAGGTTTTGCATCGGCACATCAAAACTGATCCA
Organism: Actinomycetota bacterium; assembly: GCA_903970355.1. Classification (GTDB taxonomy): domain Bacteria; phylum Cyanobacteriota; class Vampirovibrionia; order Obscuribacterales; family Obscuribacteraceae; genus CAJCIF01. Next base: position 3,358 of record CAJCIF010000536.1, on the reverse strand, counting down.
CCCAGATTTTTAGAAGCTAATCCAAAGCTTCTCGGCATTCCTCCCAAAATGGAGGAAATTGTTTTTACATGCCTGCAGCGAGATGTGGAAAAGCGCTATCAATCAGCATTTGAAATGTGGACAGATCTTGAAACTTTAGCAGCGAAGTTCAAAAATCCACAACCGGCAGCAAAACCAACCGGACCTTCTCTTATTAAGACCAAAGGAGATACGGGACCGGGTATTTCTCGCCCCAGCTCTGGCGATTTACATAGATTGCGCAAGTCACCAGCCGGAGCCGTTAATCAGCAGATCATCTCGAGTGGTTTCGACATACCGAAAATTATTGCCGCTCTTTTAGTAGTGCTCGGAATTATAGGAACTTCTGTCTATTTCATGATGCGGAATGGAACGCATCCTACAAATACTGTTGCCGTTACGAATGAAGTAGCTCAAGCCAGCACTGGCAATGACACGTCTAAAGACGACTCTTCCCGAGACAACACCTGGCAAAAATTAGCTCAAGAAGCGGACCGCGAATACAAAAACGGTCGCTATCTCTCAGCGTTAGGATTGTTCAAGGATGCTGAAAACGAAGCGAAAGCGCATAAGAAAAACGGCGCTCAGTCTGGCGATCTTCTTGTTGGTTTGGCAAAGGCGTACTACAGCGAAGATCAATATGATCATTGCGAACAGGCATTAACATCAGCTTTAGCGATTCGGCAAAGCGAAAACAAAAATTCCCCTCAAGTTCGAGAGGTTATGACCTTACTCGGCAATCTGTATTCAGCAACCAACAGAAAAGCGGAAGCGAAAAAAATGTTGGATGACGCGTTAAGCATGGCAGAACAACAAAATGCCAATGATGCCGCGAAAGCGAATACTCTCAGTGCGCTTGCCAAGTTGGACATAAAGCAACACCAACCCAAAGTAGCATTGGGCTTGCTGCAAAAAGCCATGGACATACGGCATAAGGTTAGTCCAAAAGATGATATGGAAAAGGCGCTAATCGAAAACGAAATGGGCCGCGCTTACGAGACGCAAGGCGATCTGGCTCAAGCTCGAAAAGCCTATACGCAAGCCCTTTCTGATGCGCAAAATAGCGTTGGAGAAAATCATCCGATCTACGCTGATAGCCTTTTCGGACTTGCCAGTATAAATTCGATGGAAAACAAATGGGCGGAAGCAAAGGTACAATACGTTCAATCGAAAACGATTCGTGAAATGGCTTTCGGTCCAAACAATTTGCGTACAGCTCAGGTCCTTGCTTGCATGGGAATGCTGGCAATCTCCCAAAAGTCATACGCTGAGGGCAACGAGCTTTTAGGCGAATCGCTTAAGATCAAACGAACGGTTTTAGGCGACGACGATCCGGAAGTAAAAGATTTCAGTGCTCTTTGTACGCGACTTTCTCAAAAGAACAAAGGTTAGATCATGACCAAAAATCGATTCATGCGGATGGTGCTTGCTGGTGCCTTCGTTTTGGTGCTTCTATTTGCAGTTCAACTTAAAGCGTTTGCAGCTCCGCCTGTACGTATCGCTATTATTCCGGGCGGTGGCAGCGGCATCGAGCAGGAAGTTGTAGATCGCATTACTTCTCAATTGCAAGACCGGCAGGACATTGTGATTAGCACCGTGAATCCGGATTGGTACGTCGTCTGTAACATTACGGAACGGCTGGATCAAGTTAGTGGTGCCATTCGCTACAACGGCAACGTGACAGTGAAAACCAAAGATGGACACGTCATCAGTACCACCGCTGTTCAAAAATACAATCAAGATTTCTCCCTTCAACCCGGTGCACCACTCAACAAAGCTCTCGTTGACGGTGCGGCACGCGAAGTTATTGGTGGCATCGTTGGTCGCGCTGTCGGACCGATTCAAAATGCCGTTGATGTTGAAATGCAAATGAGGGATAAAGTTATTCAAGCAAGTCAGCTAGCCAATGCTGACAACTACGATGACGCACTTGGCGTTCTCCAATCTATCGGACCGGACACTCCCCAATTTGAAAATGTGCGCAAACTGGGTGAACAATTTGCCATGGAAAAGGAAGCACTGCGCCTATACAACGACGCGCAGTCCAATGCTAAAGCCGGTAAGTATGGTGAGGCGATCGGTGAGTTGAAACAGGTCAGTGCCAAGTCGAAACGATATTCGTTAGCCAAACAAAAGATTGTTGCCTATCAGCTGGCTTTGAGGCCAAAGTCCAAATCCGTGAAGACTTCGACAACAACAACCACCACTACAACGACATCCACGACAAGTGTGTCATCTAATGGAACGAAGAAGCAAGAAAAAGACGCGATCATGAGCGAGGTGGCCGGGTCGTCACGTTAGGTCAGTGGCCGAGCTGCTATTCCAATTGAATTGGACGAAGTTCCGAAATTAGATCAAATTTCGGAACTTCCCGATATCACTCCCCAGCGGATGAAGCCGTCGCCACGTTCACGTTGATGTCAAGGCGGTATCATCAACTGGGCGTGAGCCTTCCGGGGCATTCAGGTGCCAAGAAGGCGACGATAGGAGCCGCCGGAGCATTAGGTTAGTTATGCTGCTGAAGAAGAGCGAACAATTTGCCGGACAAAAAAGCATGTATGCGGTGGCACCACTTCTATTTGTGGTGTTCTTTGTGCTGCTTTTATTTATGCATCGTTCCGCTTTTAGCAGTGAGGCTTTTTTAAGTATTGTCAGTCATGTCGTTAAAGAAGGAGCACCTTTTGCATTGCTGGCTTGTGGAGCCAGTCTCGTCATTGCCGCAGGCAGCATCGATCTTTCCATTGTCGGTACGGTCTCTTTTGCCGGGGCGTTATTTGCGGTGCTTACACAGCAAGGCCTGGATGGCAGATTGGCGGCCACTCTTTGCACTTTTTATGGCGCGCTTGCCGGGCTTCTTCTTGGTTGGTTGGTGTCAACTACAAAGGCACCCGCTTTGATATTATCCTGGTCTTTCGGTGTGATCGGACTTCTCTTTTCCATACTTTTGGGCGGGGCAGGAATTGTGCGCGGTACGCCAAACAGTATTCCACTTGGTTTTATTCCTGAGCCTAACTTCTGGGACGTGTCGTCTCCCGGATTCTTTCTGGCTGTGGCATCAGTAGTAACTGCGATCATTTTGCTCAATTGGAGTAACTTTCCACAGTTTTGTTGTGCCTTAGGCGCAAGCCGGAAAGGCGCTTTGTATGCCGGAATTGGCGCTACAAAAGTGCTCACGGTCGCTTTTCTTTTAAACGGAATGCTCGCTGCCTTGGCTGGCGTTCTCTGGGCTCTTCTCGCCAATTCTTCTGTCAGTGTCGACCACATCGGCAAAGAGCTTGTTGTCATAGCAGTCTCTGTTTTAGGAGGCACCAGTCTTAGTGGCGGTTATATATCGCTCTGG
>CAJCIF010000535.1 GCA_903970355.1 Actinomycetota bacterium | reverse complement strand
CTGGTTCAAATTGGGACAGGTAGTGAAAACGATTTATGTGACAAACCGCCGGTCTCTGTTGGTCAGTTTTTTCGCAAATTTAGGCGTCGGATTAAGGGGACAATTTCGGACAAGTTGGCGAACGCGACTTATATGACAAAGCTCGGACAAGCTCGTAAAAACGACTTATATGACAAACCTCGGATCGAGCTCGTAAAAACGACTTATATGACAAAGCTCGGACAAGCTCGTAAAAACGATTTATATGACAAACTCGGACAAGTTCGTGAAAGCTACTTATATGACAAACCTCGGGTTCGTTAGATCGCCAAATTTATTGATCGATCGGTTTGATCGATCCTGCCACGCGAGAAAAAAGACTGCGCATTTCATTGGGTCCCCAATTGAAACAACTCACAGTCAAAACGAAGTGTTTGTTGAGAGCATTGAAGTACCCGGACAGCTGTGTCGCTTTTTGTCCCTGATACAAAAAGCTGCTTTCCGTCATGTATCCGGGAAAGCTGGAACTGGTTCCGAAGCTAGAACTTTCATCGCGAACTGTTTTGTAATCGGAAATTTCAGGGTTCTTGGACATATCCGATTCAATGCCGCGAGCAACATCTTCTGCATTGAGATAGGTGGCTGGAGCGGCATGGAGACTTATGTTTCCGAGCTTGCCGCTTGGACTCATTCCCGATATCTTCACGACACTATTATTTTCACCGCCTGATTCAATCTTCCAACCAGATGGATATGCAATTGAAAGCCCTGCAAGAGGACTTGTATAAGTTGAAAACGACAGTGCATTCGATACAGGGCTTTTGCCAATATTGGCTGATTTGCCGGTTAGCACCGAGGACACCACATTGCTTGCCACCGCCTGCATTTTATTCGCTTCAGATGTAGGGCAAGTAAATGCTATGGTTATTACGCGATCTTCCGGGCCAACAAAATAAAAGCGGCGCTGCCAAATATCCAGTCCGTTCACTTTCAAGGTGCATGTTTGTGAGATACCATGCAGATTTTGCCGCCCGAAGGTGACAGATTGCTCTCCCAATTTTTTATAGCCAGGCATCTTGGACAAAAAGTTACTTTCTATAAGGCTTGCCGCATCCTTGTCTGAAGTGAAATCTTTGATCTTGCTGAGAACAATATCCCCGTGCAAATCTCCATCCGGACGTGATGTCGCTTTCAAGGCATTATCGTTGTCCGGATTATCAACGACATTCCAATCTAAGGGCAATGAAAGTGAAATCTCGCAATCTTCATTCGTATATGGTTTGAACTTCATATTCTGCACAGACTGAGGAGTAATCAACTCCATACCCGATGGATTCGCATGAATAGAAGTTCCACAAGCAAGTATTAGAGCCGCGGCAAGAATTGAGGCGATCTGTGCTTTCACTTTGTAATCTCCACTGGTTAGAAGCCTGGGGAAGGTGCCTTATTGGGTGCCGGTTGTTGCTGTTGTTCTTGTTGCTTGGCCATATCTTCAGCAGCTTGTTGTTCTTGTTCTGCCATCTTTCCGGCCTTCCACTGTTCGAGTTGATCCTTGTAAGCTGATTTGTTGTCCTGAACTTGCTGCATTAGTATCATGCGTTTGCCACGGTAAGCAGCCAAATTAGAGAGATCTCCTTGATCGTAATGTCTTGCTACTTCGAAAACTTCCTTGCAGTCATCTACATTTTTGGCAAAATCGAGAGCTTTACGAAGATCTCTGCGCATGAGGTCTTTATAGCCGAGCACCTCAATCTGAGTAACAAAGGAGCACAACTCATGGGTTTCTGTGGCGTCATCAATGATGTCTTTTATGGCTTTGCGACTGAGATCATCAGCACCAAGAAGTTTTGCTTGTTTAGCAAAAGCAACCGCATCTTCAACCGTTTTCGCTTGAGAGTAAATCCGTTGAAGCGACATATGAGCAACATCATTGAGAGAGGTCGCTTGCGCTCTTCTGGCTAGTTCGTAGAGATCATTGGTAGTGGACGCTTTTGCAACTACACCGTCAACCGCTGTTTTGGTAATTTCATAAAGTTGATTTTGACGAGACTTAGCGGCAATGTTCAACAAGTCTTGTTCATTTGTAGCAAGCGAAAGGGCTTTGTTTAAACCAGCCCGTCTTGCATCGTTAAGTACACTGCCATATTTTTCTGTGCCGTCCACTATCGCCAGGCATTGATTGACATCCGTTGCTGTAGCAAAGGCAGCCTCATAGGCTTGAGTTGCTTTCGCTTCCTTGCGCGATCTTGCGTAGCTATTGCCACGGCTGATGCACGATTGCTGCTGCTTCGTAATATTGGGATTGCTGTATCCGGCCAATGCAGGGGTAAATAAATACGGCGCAGAAACCGCTGCGAGAATTGCGACCGAAACGAGACACTGACGAGGCGAGAACATACTTTGTATCCTCAATATCAAAGTTTGAAAGCCATTGTTTTAAGTTCGTTAGGAGCAAACTCCAACCTGAAAAAGCACGGACTACCAAAATTGTTGGCTTCCGGATCAAGTCTATGGCCAACCGGTTCATTGAGTTGATCGCCCTTCAGATTTGTTTCGAGGGCTTGTGTGAATGGAAAATTGATCGAGAGAATAGTTTCTTGCTTCCGCTGGGTGACGTTAAGCAGGCGTACCGTTAACCACTCATTTTTCTGAAACAGGCTTGTCGATCTGATTGCACCATTAGATAGATATAGGAGAGACTGCCCGGGAATCTCATCGGCATTCTTTGTAAGCGGCCAGTTAAGCCATGCGGCATCAAAGTAATCGGCCAGTTCATAGCAGCGCGCTGCCAGGAGCGGATGAAGTGGACTTTGCTCTCCACTTTCAGGAGAAGCAGGCAGTACGCCGGTAAATGAAAGAGGTGCCCAGGCGTATCTCACCATATTGAAGCCAAGACAATTTGCTTCCGGTGTATCTAAGCCGGGACCTGCGCCGCTGCCCCGTGTCCAGAGACGCGCACGGGAGAGTTTCGAAAATGCACGCAAGAGAGTGAGCGACACTGTGTTGTCCCAAAATCCGTATTCCGGTAAACCGGCATTGAAAAAGACATGACCATTGGCTGTGAAAAATCTCTGGCATGGAAATCTTGCCGGTTGACTTTCGTTGCCTACTGATACCGGAAGTGGTGCTTCTATTTGCACACCTCCTTCGCGTCGTAGCAGGCTGAAATGATTTTCTGAGTAGGTGGTCGCAATATTTTCTTCCAGTTCAAAACGGACTTCCAGCCTGTGATCTCTCGATTGATTGTTCCAGTAAGTTCTAAAGAAAAGGAGCGGCACTCCTCGCTTCAACATGATTTCCGTCGTGATGAAATGTTCGATCGTCTGTTCGGAGCGCCAGGTCTTTTTTAAGCCGGGCGCAATTTCATCATCCGAAAATTCAACACCGGCCGGAATGGCGATGCGATGCGTGAGGATCACTGAAACCGCGAGTGGCCCTTGCAGACCCATCGACATGCTTTCTAAATTTGCCTGAATGGGGCGATCGACTGGAACGGGGTCGAAGTTATAACTGTCACCGCCATCTCCTTGATCCCAGAGTTGCAAGCGTAGTTTTACTTCGGGAACACCCTGTCCGGCGTCTTTTGCTGCCGTGCGAATTGAACCGTCTCCGCTCAATACTACTTTTAGACTTTCGTTTTCGAGCGTGAGATCGTAAGCACCGGCTGTCAGTGTACATGGATTTTCTAGCGGTGCTTTCCAACCACTCAACTCGAGAGTTTTAAAGCCATGCGGCGGCAAATCTTCTGCAAATACATAGCCAATGTCTAGATCAACATCTTGTACAAGCGGCTCCTTGCCTTCACCGGCAAACAGTGCCGTCACTTTGCGTCGTTCTACAATTTGCACGCGATTGAGTTGCACTAATTTTGCAATATCAAAAGAAGCGGCTGTCTTATCTTTTCCCTCCGCCTGTTCCGACCCTGCATAACGAACAGAATTTTTGCCGCTGTCTGTAGCAAGAGCGAAAGGAACCGGCACGGAGATTGTGGATGCGGAGTTGTTTGCCACAAGCATTTTGCCGGCGAAGTGATTGGGTTCGGCATACCACAGGGTGCTGTCGAGCGCATTGATGGAGCCAAACAAACTTGTATCTTTGTTGATTTTTTCAAGAAGGCAGGCTTCGACGCCATCGAGAGTATGTTGCAGTTTTTCTGTTCTGATTCGCATTTCTCGGTGCACAGCATCCGTACTCGTACCGCATATGCTGTCGTGCGGATGGTTCTTGAGGAGCAGCTTCCAGCCGTACTTCAACTCTTCCCTGGGATATTCCGTTCGTTTCAAAACAGATAACATGGAAGCAACTGGTTCGATGAGCCTCACCAGTCGTCGTTCGGATTCGCGATTTTCCTGTTTCAAATATAGACGGGCAGAAAGGACACCCGGCAAAACGAAAGCACGCAAAAACCGGTAAGCATCAGCGTTGTCTCGCAGTTCGCTTTGCAAGACAAACAAATCCATGTCTTTTGTTTTCTGAATTAGTTCATCGCAAAATGCGGTGAGTGTATCGACTTTGGCTGTGAAATTTGAATCGGAAGAAGCAACAGAAGCGAGTGCTTCTCCGATACCATTCGGTATACCGGTGTGGTCGCCGCCAATCGGCACAAGGGCCATTTCGGTTTTAGAAGACCAACAAGCGGCCGCCTTTTCCGAGCGCTCGCAATATTCGCGCAGGAAGGTGAGAAGTTTGTCTTTGTCTGCGTTATCGTGCAGGGCAAGATTGTAGTAACCGCGCGGCATGTGGTAACAAATCACCTCGCTGCCATCCGGACTACGCCAACGAAAAACGAGGTCACCAACTTTGCCGGGCACACCGCGCCAGACAAGAGCGGTTTCAATGCCAAAACCTTTAAAGATGCGCGGCAAGTCTGCGCTGTGGCTGAAAGTATCAGGATTGTAGCCGGCGCGTCCAACCTTGCCGAATTCCTCGGCAGTCGCCATACCAATAGATAGATTGCGAATGAGACTTTCGCCGCCTACTAACATTTGATCGCAAAGCACATACCAGGGACCTGCTTCCAATTTCCCCTGCGCCATGCAGTCTGCAATTGATTGCCTGAGTTCCGGCTTTATGGCAAGTACATCTTCCAGTACGCAAGTTTGGCCATCCAGCACAAAGGAGGGTATCTTGCCGGACAAGAGATCTGCTAAAAGCTTCTCGACAATGTGAACGAGATGAACTCGATAAGTATCAAACGGGAAGTACCACTCCCTATCCCAGTGGGTGTGAAGGTAAACGGAAACCGTTTTTTGCTTCTGGGAAGCTGGTGTTTGAACCACGCTTAAAAACCTCGCCTAACTTATTAGTCTCGCACAAGTGGTGCCAGGAATTTGATGCTGCTGTCTAATGCTTCATCAAGACTATCAGGATCGTTTGGCACAAACTCATCATCCAGGTGAATAGAAAGGGTGCCTTGAAAATCATATAGCTTGAGGGCTTCAATCATTTGTGTCCAGTCCACCTGACCTTTGCCAGGGATGCGATACCGCCACCAGAGAGGCCCATACATACCGCTGTCATTTAAGAGCGAACGACTGATCTCTATGTCATGGGCTTCAATGTGCTCTATACCCGAAGCTAGACCGGAAAGTATTTTGAGGTAATCGATACCCAGCCAGACACAA
>CAJCIF010000534.1 GCA_903970355.1 Actinomycetota bacterium | reverse complement strand
GTAGCAAGCAATATTTTCATTTCTTCCATTGCTGCGTCTGCAGCTTCTTTAGCTTTTTTCTGCACTGCCGGACCCACGCTGTCCGCCGGACTACCCTTGGCTATCTGAGCAAATATCGCAGCGTCCAACGCATGATATGCTTCGGCAAGTTCAGGATCATTTTGATCTGGATGAAGCCTGCTTAGAATCGAAATAACTTCCCTGGCAGCATCTTCAGCTTTATCATATTCCCTCAGAAGTCTGTAGCTGTAGCTCAAATGGAGCTGTGTATTCGCTATGAGATGTTTAGCATTGAAGGCTCTTCTAATTGCAAGTGCCTTCTCGCCCATATCTCGAGCCACCTTTGGTTTGTCCCATTCATTGTTGAGCATACAAAGATAATCGTAGTAAGTTGCAGTCATCAGATCTGGCTTGTGAGACTGGCTATAAGCTATTGCCTGCTCGAAATATTTTGCGGCTTGCTCCTTTTTCGGCCATACTTCATATAGTCTCGCCAGGTCATATGAAATTGTCTCTAAATCGCGGCTTGGTGCCTTATGACTAATGGCACTTTCTAGCGCCTGCTTGTAGAGCTTCTCCGCTTCTCCAAAATGGCTGGAGCCCACAAGGCTGACTTGCTGCGCTTGCTCCGCCATACCATTCCATGGGGAATCGAGCAAACCGTAAATAATGCCCAGTGGAACAATTACGAGAATTCCAATGGTAAAAGCTTTCAATGCAAATTTTTGCAGTTTTTTTCTGCGCTCTTTCCGCTTAAACTCAGCTCTTGCTTTGGGACTTTTCCCCGATCTTATGAGTTCGAGATCGTTAATTAGCTGGCGAGCAGATTGGAAGCGGTTAGCTGGATCTTTTTCAAGACACATGAGCATGACGTCTTCGAGATCTTTGCTAACGCACAGTTCTTTGCCGATAGGCGATGGTTGTGAATTTAAATGCCCAACTATAGTTTTGATCGGATTTTCCGATTCGAATGGTGTTAGCCCGGTAAGAGCTTCATACATCACACAGCCCAAAGAGTAGAGATCCGATCTTGGATCGAGCTGTTCGCCGCGACACTGTTCTGGACTCATATAGAGCGGGCTGCCGAAAATGTCTCCTGTTTGCGTTAACGTCTGGGCATCGATTCCAGCTGTTGGCAATATTTTCGCAATACCAAAATCGAGCAGTTTTACAAGATCATTGCCCTCTTCTGTCTTTGAAATGATTATGTTGCTTGGCTTTATATCGCGATGAATAACACCTTTATTGTGAGCATGTTCCAGAGCTTCTGCAATTTGAATAAAAATATCGAGGGCGCGGTGCGGGTGAAGAAACAGTTCGTTTTGAATTAGATAGGCGAGACTTTGCCCATCTACAAAATCCATCACAAGATAAGGAGAGCCAGAAGGCATGATGCCTTGCTCGTAAACTGCAAGCAAATTGGGATGGGTCATATTTATGCTGGCTTTGATTTCTTGCTCGAAACGCAGCACGTTCTCTTGATTTTTCGCCAGCTCTTCGTGCAGAATTTTTACAGCTAGAACTGCGTTTATCTTTTTGTCCTTGACTTTATAAACTGCTCCCATCCCTCCTTCGCCAAGCTTTTCGATCACTTCAAATCGCTCACTTAATACAGGTCCGAAATTGGGCTTATCCTCTGCGGTGAAGCGTTCTGCTTTTTTATGATCGGGAGCTATTGTGTTTCTAGCTCGAAGATTTCGTTTTGAGGTTTTCTCTGGTTCCAGGGTGCATGTGCATTTTCGATCTTGAAAAATCCAGCTCGTCATTGAACCAAGGGCGCCGTCGGACTTTTTTTTGCCGCAGATCGCACAGACTTCTTTTAGTTCAACTACTTTTTCTTGCTGCTTTTCCATCGCTCCGTAAATGCCATGAATAAAACCCTATATCCTTCCGATATTCACATTCCACGGACTTACGCACCTTAACCAGGCACTAGACTACCACCAGCCGGAAATCAGTGCTATAACGTCGGAATGAAATTTAAAATCCTCCATCAAGGCTTACTGCTTATCTCAATTCCGCTCATATGTGAATTGGCAGTCTTTGGAATATTGGCAAAGTTAGCACTCGATGCTGAGGCGACCGCACAACGAGCAGCAAAGGCAAGAGCGATAAGCGATAGTGTGAATAGACTGGAAATCGGCATTCACAACTTAGTTCGCTATCTGCGAAGCCTGCAATACGAAGAGGCACTTCGTACAAATTACAAACCGCATTTTGACAAACTTTATTCCGAACTAGGTCATCTGCAAGATCTTACCGCCGACAAACCTCAAGACGTTGAGCTTGTCCGAAACACTGCCCGAGCATTACAAGAAGGCCAAGGAGAGCTAGAGCAAGCCAGGCGATCATTGGTGACGAATCCCTGGGACACATATAACATCGCCAAAAAGGCGCGCAAGAAAATTGATGATGACATCGCATTGGCTTTTTCTCCACAGCTCCTGGACATTGCCAAAGATTCAGCAAATGATGTAGCCGAGCAAAATGCCGAAAGTGCCAGGCGCAATGTAATAGTGGCGCTATACGCGGCGCTGCCAATTAGCATATTAGCTGCGATTGCGGCCGCTTTTCTTTTCACTAGACGAATTTCGAAGCGAATCATGAAGCTCTCACAAGACGCGGATGCAGTAGCCATTGGACATCCCTTAAAACCGATTATGTCGGGTTCCGATGAAATTGCGTATTTGGATGAAATCTACCATCGCACCGCGGAGATGCTGGCGGATAGCAATAGAAAACTGCAAGCTGCATACGATTATGCGGCTGACTTAATCGTGAGCATTGATTCTAAATTTAGAATATTGACGATCAACAAAACTTGCATAGAAATGTTGGGACTGACTCCTGATAAATTGGTGCATCAATATGTCGATGAAATTGTCGACCACGCAGACAAAGATAAATTTGAGCAGCTATTAACAGATACGCAGCTAGGCAAAGCTGAACAAAAGAGCCTCGAAGTAAACCTGGTGCACTCAGATGGAAAACTTATTCCAGCAGTATGCATACCGCGTTATTCGAAATTGGAGCAAGCTACATTTTGCGTTTTCCACGACATTTCTGCCCGCAAGGAAGGTGAACGAATTCGCAACGAAGTGTTTGCCATGGTTACTCATGACCTGCGCGCACCGGTTTCATCATTCAAGAATTTTCTTGAATTTGTCGAAATGGGAAAAATTGGAAGTCTTTCTGAAACCGGTGAAAAACTTCTTCCCATGGCAGAAAGAGGTGTCACTACCATGACCCGTTTGTTGGATGACATTCTCACCCTGGAAAAGGTGAAAAGCGGCATGCTGGAGCTTGAGCTGAAGCCTGTTTCGGTTAATGAAGTATTGAATGAAGTAAGCGCTCCAGTCTATTTTGCCGCGGAAAAACGTTCCGTTAAAATTTCCGTTGAGCCCACAAAATATGTCGTCATGACCGACCGAACTCGCTTTGAACAAATACTTCTGAACTTTATTTCTAACGCTTTGAAATATTCTCCAGCAGATTCATTCATTTCGCTTTTTAGCAGAATGACAGGCGATGAACTGTTTGTTTCTGTAAAAGACGAGGGCCCCGGCATTAAACCTGAGGAAATTAATTCAGTCTTTTCTCGTTTTTACCAGGGCACTAAAGGTGCAA
>CAJCIF010000533.1 GCA_903970355.1 Actinomycetota bacterium | reverse complement strand
GTCCATATAGGCCTCACCCAGGTGCAGGGTGAAGTCTTGAGCCAATTTTGAAAGCAAGTTTTTATCATGCAATCGCATTGTCACTTCACTGCCGGGGCCACCACCAAACTCCAGAGTGGAGCCATCACTGCGCACAATGCTCAATGTCCCCTTTTTGATCAGCCGATTCAAAACGTACTCGATTATTGCCATACTACTTAGCTCAATACCTTCTGCCAGGAATATCAGTTGAGTGTATTGGCTAAAGCAGGTTCTTTGCCAGAGTTTCTTGCTTATTGTACGGATGATGAAGGCCGAATTTATATTTTATGAAAGATGACGCTGACAGGGTCTTCGTACACAATCTTCCATCCCGGTATACTTGGCAATGCTCTGGCAATTGGCTGATTTTTCATTGCAAAAACCCACTCAATTTTGTAGCCGTTCAAAACTTCCTTCCAGTGAGCTTCCGCCATTAAAAGCCTGACGTAATCGCTTGTTATGATTTTGTCGTAACCATCGTATCTGGTGTCTTGAAAAATCGAGCACTTTTGCAAGTAGAGTTCGCACATGTCTGAGACTTCGTGATCTGCAAACAAGCGCCCACCATCATAGTTTTTCAATAGGTATTTAATTCCCTGGAAGGGTGGGTTGAAATCGCGACGAGCTGTGGGAATTGCCAGCTGATTCGTTTTGCTAGCTGCATAATACGCTCCAAAACAAGCGAAAATTGCAATGGCTATTTCGAGCGCAACCAATGAATATTTTTTGTTCCAAAAAAACTCGCCTTTGCGTTTCTCGATAGCAACCTGCTTTGAAGCAAGTAAGTTTGTGAGTTCAAACACGATAAACATCGAGCCAATCACTGTGTACCGGATTCTATGAAAACCGAAAACACTGCAAATAACAATTAGCAAAAATGATGAGAGCCTGAGCGGAGATCTTAAGTTTAGTCGCCCCTCTTCCGGCTTTAACATCGGATAAAGAATGATGGAAAGATAAGTCATTATGAGAAGCGCTATATAAGGAAAGTAAAGAACATCAGTAACAACTAAGGGCATAGAGAGCTCTTGCATCTCAACAACATTCGGTGCAAGCGGAGAGTATAAAATTGAAGGTACAGAGAGCCAAAGTCGAATACCGTAAGGGTTAATGAGAGTGGCTACAGTAGAGAGAAATGTTCCAAGCAACACGGTTTTCGTGACGGCTGAAAGATCCTTTTTGCGAACTAGATCTTCAGCTAGAAAAGCAAGCGAATACCAAAACAAGATAAGCAGGTGAACAATAAAAGTGATGTGGATGTTGCAAGAAAGAACCAGTAAAACAATGCATGCACCAATAGTTCGCCAGCCAATATGGGTGTGCGTTCCATCCGCGTACTTTAACCGCAATGATTGAAGGATGGACAACAAAAGGGCGGTCATCAAATAAGTGAATACTTCCGGCCGTATGAAATTGCGAAGGTTCGAAGTTAGTCCTTCCAGAATAACAAGGCCAAATAGCCAGGGGCGAGCAACATCGAAGCGCAGACAAGAACGCAGCGGAATTACGACGAACGACAACGCGTAAATAACAGCCGCCAGCGCTGCTAGCTGCACCAGATTGAAGAGCAGGTAGGCACGAAAAAATATCACTTCCGAAAGCCATTGATAAATGATATATGGCTGAGGATCACCTTGCTGGCGAGCAAAAGCAAGTGCATATGAGAAAGGGTCTTGCTCAGGCAGCCTGCCCGTGTCACAAATTATCTGCCCGGTGCGCAACAACCAGCAGCAGTCCGGATTAAAACCATAAAGAGCGCAAACAACTCCAATTCGTACCGCCAGAAAATAAAAAAGCAGTAGCACAACCACAATTGAAAGAACAGACCAGAGCTTATTAGTTGCAGAATTCATATCTTACGGAAAATGACACATAAACGGTCTTCATAAACAATTTTCCAGTCCGGTTGGCTTTGCAATGCATCAGCAATTGGCTGCTTTCGCCTGGCTAACACCCACTCAACTTTGTAGCCATTCAAAATTTCTTTCCAATTGGGTTTCGCAAGTAATATCTTGAGGTAATCTCCGTATATCAAGGTGTCATAGCCATCGAATCTGGTGTCGACAAAAATTGAGCATTTTGGCAAGTAGAGCTCACACATGCCAGCGACTTCGTTGTCGGTAAATAAGTGTCCACCATCATAGTGTTCTAGCAAATACCCAACACCTTTAAATGGCGGAATGAAATCGACATGTCCTGTGGGAATTACAAGTTGAGGCCTGCCGAAGGACCAGTACGCCGCTCCCAAAGCAGCAAATAACGATACAGCAACTTCTAGTGCGAGGAATGAATATTTCCGTTTCCAGAACTGTTCACCATTATCTTGCTCAGAAACTTTCTGCCTTGACGCAATTAAGGAAGTAAGTTCGAAGACAATTAGCATAGAACCAATGACCGTATACCGGACTGCATGAAAACCGAGAACAGTGCAGATAAAAATGAATAAAAGTGACGATAGTCGAAGCGGCGATCTGAAGTTTCGAAGCGCTTCTTCCGGTTTTAGCATTATAGAGATAGCGATCGAGAGATAAGTCATAATCAACAAAGCTGCGTAGGCGAGAAAAATAGGCTCAGATACAAGTAAAGACATTGAAATTTTTTGCATCTCAACCACATACGGTGCCATGGGTGAGAACAAAATTTGGGGCACAGCAAACCAGAGTCGAATACCGTAGGGGTTTATGATAGTAGCTGCTGTCGAGAAAAGCGCGCCGAGCAAAACAGTCTTTGATACTGCTGATATTTCCCTTTTGTGAATTAGGTCTTCAGCCAAAAAAACAAGCGAATACCAAAATAAAATCAGCAGATGAACAACAAAAGTTATATGTAAGTTACAAGAAAGAACTAGTAAAACGACCATCACGCCGATTGTTCGCCAGCCAATGTTGGTTGGGGTGCCTTCGTCATACTTCAACCGCATTGATTGAAGGAGATACATCAATAATGCGGTAATAAAATAAGTGAAAACTTCAGGGCGTACAAAGTTGCGAAGATTCGAAGTAAGCCCTGCAAGAATAATGAGACTAAATAGCCAGGGGCGAGAAACATTGAACCGCAAACACGATCGCACCGGAATGGTTATGAACGACAGAACGTAAATAACAGAAGCCAGGGCAACAATCTGCACCAAGCTGAAGCAGCGGTAAGCCTGATAGAAAATCACTTCCGAAAGCCATTGATAAACAGTGTATGGCCGAGGATCGCCATGCTGACGCGCATACTCGAGTGCAAAGGAAAAGGGATCTTGCAAAGGCAGACTGCCGGTGTCGCAAATTATCTTGCCAGTGCGCAAAAGCCAGCAACAATCTCCGTTAAATCCATAAGTAAAACAAACAACACCAATCCGAACTGCAAGAAGGTAAAAAAGCAAAAGCACAACTGCAATTGAAAGAATGGACCAGAGCTTGTTAGCGGAAGGTAAAGTGCGATCTATCTGATCCATATCATTGTCAACAAGTTGTTTTTCACTGGATGAATTCGCCAGTCAATCGTACCAAAAATGCCCCGGCAGCAGGCTATTACCGGACTATATTTGTTCGGAATCAGCGTCCAAAAAATCCACATCTCCTCCACATTGAAAAGCTAAATTGTAATTGTCGGTTCGGAGAGGATAACGAAAATGAAAAGCATGAGAATAGTATCGCTGGCAATGGCACTAATGATGATCGGTTTGGTTCCCACAATGGCTTCGGCTCATTGCTACCGCTACCATCATCATCATCACCGCTACTTCTGGTAATTATTACCGGATGTATGCTGCGATAAAAACGTAATAAACGTCGTTCTGCACCGGGGGCGACGCTTGTTACTTTAAGGAAATCCGAAACTGCTGCGATTCCGCCGTATAATGTACTGCTTGAATCCATGAGGTTGAATAACCAATGACGAGACTTTGCAGTTCCGTTTTCTTAAAGACAGCTCTGGCAACCGTTCTTATTTCCTTCTCGACATCCCCTTCATTTGCAGATTTGAGCCCGTATGATCGCGGCTGTGAGCTAATGAAGGCAGGCAATTACAATGCTGCCGTCCAGCAATTTGACCTCGCCATAGATTCCAGCAAGACGTATCCTCTTGTCTATTTAAAACGTGGACAAGCATTATTGAAAATGGGGAGCAACCAGCTTGCCCTCAAAGATTTTTCAGACATGATCGCGAGTCAACCAAACAATGCTGATGCCTATGGATGGCGAGGCACTGTTTACGCAAAGATGGGACAACGCAGTCTTGCCCTTGCTGATTTCGAAAAGTCTGTCCTTATAGATCCGCACTATGCGCACGGCTATAACATGGCAGGCGATGTCTACAAGGATATGGGCGCCAATGATCGCGCTATCGACAGTTACAGCAAAGCGCTTGAAGCAGATCCTAAAAACGTAAATGCTCTTTTGAAGCGCGCTTCCGCTCTCGTAGCAACAGGAAAGGCCGGACAAGCTGTCGCCGATCTTACTGCAGCAATAGACATTGATCCAAAAGATCCATTGGCTTACATCAATCGCGGCAACGCCTACAGTGGTTTAACCAAACCTCAGGATGCCTTGAACGATTTCAACAAAGCTCTTGAACTAGACCCGAAAAATCAGACCGCTCTCAAATTGAGAGGGCAAGCCTTTTTCAAACTGAAAAATGCCGATCAGTCCGTACGAGATTACAGCGCCGCGATCAATTTGGACGACGACAATGCCGATCTCTACTACCATAGAGCTAAAGCTTATGAACAGCTAGGCAGCGACGGTGCCGCGCTGGAAGATGTCAACCATGCCATATCCATTAATCCGAACCAGGCCAATTCATACCTGATGCGCGCTTTTTTAGAGCAAAAACAAGGGCAAGCAGTTCTGGCTCATGAGGATATCGTACGCGCTCAATTTGCCGATCCTCTTTTGCCCAAGGACATTCAGTTTATGCCGGGCACGAAGTTTGCCAATCGATATATTAATGACACAGACCTCGTTGATGTCCACAGCACAGGCGCAACCGATACATCAGAGAAACAGCAGTTCTAAGTTAAGACATTCACAACTCCTGCACATTGGGCGGATTACCGTAGAAATGTTCGCGGTGCACCTCCTAATTTTCGAATAGCTGCCGTAGAGAGTTTGCAAGCAGTTTTTGCGGTAAGCAAGGGGAATTGAAATGTCTAAGTTATTTGTATTTGCTTTGATAGCGTCTGCCATGATGTCCACACCGGTTCTGGCTGAAACTCTCAACGGCCAAATCTCAACAGAAGCGGCAGCAACCGAAGAGAATGCCCAAACAACATTGGAACCAGGTACGCCCTCAGTAGATGCTGATGATATTGGCGCTGGCATTCGTGGCGTTCGAATCTACATCAATCAGTCAAAAATGCGTGTTCCGCTTAGCGAATTCGTTGCTTTAATGAAGCAGCGAGCCCTGGAAGGAAATGGCCGCCAGCCGCTTCAAGGTGGTGCTGCACAGCAACTAAGTGCAATTGGCGTTTGGTTCGCTTATCCAACTGGTGTTGTGAAGGCAGTTGATCCGGCATCGGATTTAAACGGCAAAGTTATTCCAGGAGACCGGATTTTGGCAATCAACGGCATGACACCGATTGAAAGTGCCACGAGCGGCTCAAACTATGGCAACGCCGGCACAATTGCTCAGGTTACCTATTCGCATGAAGGAACGGTTCAAACCTTGCCCTGCAAGCGCCAACCTATTACGTTCTTCCAGCCACAAGCACAGTCCATGCTGAATTTAGGTGCACACTCCATCACTACTGAATAGTTTGTTAAGCGGAAATTGCGTTCGGAAACGCTAATCTGATTTGCTCTTTAGTGAAGTTGCGGAAAACATCATATTCAACCTGCCGAACCTATTGTAAAGTGAACGGCAAATGAACGTGCTCCCCAAGCTAAACAGCAATCCGCCGCGCCGTGCTAAATCAGCCGGCAGAACGAGCGCCCTTCTTTCGAGTTGTCTCGGTGGCTTCTTCGATGGTTTCGACGCTTCGATATATGTGCTCGTTCTCTACCCGGCACTATCGGAGCTACTGCATACACAATCTCACGCAGTAGTTGGGCCGGTTGGCGCAATGGTCCTGGCTGTGTTTATGGTGGGTTGGGCCCTGGGAGCCATCCTGTTTGGCGCACTATCGGACCGATTTGGACGAGTGCGCATAATGACCTTCACCATACTTCTCTATGCTTTAAGCACCGGTTTGTGCGCTATCAGCCATACCTGGCAAGAGATGGCTTTCTATCGTTTTCTGGTTGGATTGGGCATAGGCGGTGAAATGGGTGCTGGAGCCATTTTCCTCTCTGAGTATTTCGATGGCGCCGGTCGCTATCGCGCCCTTGGGTTTATGAATGCATCTATTTGCGCTGGTTATATGTTTAGCGCTGTTGCCAATTCCTTTCTCGGCAACCTTGGTTGGCGCTATGTCTTTTTGTGCGGATTGGCACCAGCTTTGTTGGCTGTTTACCTGCGTTTTCGTTTAGTGGACAGCGAACCTCGAATGGAGAAACAAGGAACACTCGAACCAGTTCGACTAATTCTGTCCGTGCACCTCAAAAAATCACTGATTATTCTAGCGATCGCCAGTACCGCAATCGTCAATTGGTGGGCGGTTCTATCCTGGGTGCCAGCCTGGATCAACCAGCTTGTAGGTGGTTTAGCCGTGCAAGAGCGTTCGATTGTCTCTATCTCTATGTACATAGGATCGATTACCGCTGCTATTGGCGCTCTGCGTTTCGTACCGGTAATAGGCAGAAGGCGCGCTTTCGCCATGGCATTTGCTGGTTCGCTTCTCTTCGATCTCCTCATGTTTCTCTGCGTCAAACAATACGGTCCGCTTTTAATTGTGCTTGCATACTTTGCAGGATTCTTTGCCGGTATGCCATTTCTCTACATGTACACCATAGTGCCGGAATTATTCCCAGCGCGCATCCGTGGCACTGCATTTGGTATCAGCATCCAAACGGGCAGAACTTTCGCGGCTCTTGCTGCACTTTTAGGCGGCCAAATTATTGCGGCTTGCCACGGTCTGTACCCACTTGCCGGCAGTGTCATAGCGCTCGTAAATGTAGTTGGCTTTGCCGTAGCCTGGTTGATACCTGAAAGAGAAAACTATCTAACTCTGGAATCTTCCTGGCAGGCTGACCCACTGGCAAGCGACAAAGCGCAAGTTTAAGATTCACGCCAGTCCCAGACGAATCTCCAGGCGAACTATTATGAATGGCTGCCTACGCCAATTCAGATGCCAATTAGTTATACTCGCACCATGATTAATAAACAGCACGTCTTGAGCGAACTCAGAGAAATTTTCGGCATCATCGTCTATTTGTTCGTAAGTTTTTCGGTATTGGCAACATTCAAGTCGCTGATTCTGATTCAAGCTAGTGTAAACAATTTCCTTCATGGCTATACGCAAGCGCTAATTACTTCGTTAGCACTGGGAAAAATTGTTTTTCTTGCCCAGAAACTTCCCATACTCAATGCGTTGCGCAATCAACCGGTTCTTTATTCTGCCATCTATAAAGCCTTCCTTTTCACAATAATTACTACGGCAGCCAGTCGTCTGGAAGAAATGCTATTCGCATCGAAACTCATGGAACAGGTAGATGCCATTTATCCGGTGCTTGCATACATG
>CAJCIF010000532.1 GCA_903970355.1 Actinomycetota bacterium | reverse complement strand
CATCTTTGATGCAGCTCACCCAGTCTGGGTTTCCTGGCCGATTTTACTCGGCATGTCCGTAATGACTTTTTTTCCACCCGTTAATGGCTCTCAGACTAAGCGAACCATTTTTGTCCTCTCAGAACTTGTTCTCACGCTCATATCGGCTTCCTGGGGTGGGCAGCGTCTATATCCGCTTCTCTTTATGGTGATAGTGTCCAAAGCTCCGTTATTGCTCAGGTTGAAGCCCCTCCTCATCGTTATTGGTCTTGTCGCTGTTTCCCACTTTTCTATGGCGCAATGGCGATTATTTCACCAGGCCCAGGCACCAGCTCAATCTGCGCATTCGCAATGGTCGATGATGGTTTTGCAAACGGAAGCGCATGTCCTCTTTGTATTAGCTTTGATTTTCGTTGCCTTGATTAGCAGAGCACTGGCAGAAGAACACAAAAGCAGGTCGAAAGCCGAACGGCTGGCAGCCGAAGTTCAGTCACTCGCCGTTGCGCTAGAGAGAACCCGCATTGCCAGGGATATTCATGACTCTCTTGGTCATACGCTTACTTCTCTCAACATTCAGCTTGATGTGGCACGCAAGCTACAAGTTCGTGATCCCCAAAAGGCTGATGAAGCCCTGCATGCTGCTAAAGAGCTCGCTAAGCAGTCGCTCAGTGATGTGCGCAGTGTCGTGCAATCAATTCGAGAATCCGAATTCGATTTTAAATCTGCCGTTAGCAAACTGATTGAAACATCTCGCGCAACCACTGCAATAGCAATCGATCTCGACTACGAAGTAAACGAAGTACCTGAGCCACTTGCACACCATCTCTACTGCATTTTAAAAGAGTCACTGACAAACATTCAGAAACACGCAAAGGCTACTCAGGTTGCGATCAAATTGCACAAAGCCTCTTCCGACATTCAACTTGAAATAAACGATAACGGCAAAGGATTTGATACCGGAGACCGAGCCAGCGGCTTTGGTTTAAAAGGCATGCGGGAACGGGCCGAGTCTGTCGGTGGCACTTTTACAGTTGAAACCGCTCCATCGCAGGGAACAATGATCAAAGTTTGTGTACCGGTGAGAGCATGATGATGAATGTCGAATCTGCAAGCGAGAAAAAGACGATCAAAGTTCTGATCGTCGATGATCAATCACTTGTACGGCAGGGAATGGCTTCATTACTTGCTTTTGAAGAAGACCTGGAAGTTATCGGTCAGGCCGAAAATGGCGAAGAAGCAATTCTGAAAGCAACTCAACTTGAGCCGGACGTAATTCTCATGGATGTACGAATGCCAGTTGCAGACGGCATTATAGCTACCTCTCGCATTCGAGATTCTCATCCGAATATTCGGATTATAGTTCTCACAACCTTTGACGATGAGGATTACATTATTCGTGCACTGCAAGTGGGAGCAGCCGGTTATCTCCTCAAGGACACCCCGAGCGAACAATTAGCAGCAGCTGTGCGAGCCGTTCATCAAGGCCATGCCTGGCTTGGTCCATCCGTGACAGGTAAGGTAGTATCACGTTTGCAAGCCGCGCCAAAAACCAATCGTATTAATTACCAAAAGCTTCTCACTACTCGTGAGCTTGATGTCTTGCGATTGATTGGTAAAGGGAAAAGTAACCGCGAAATTGCGAAAGAACTTTGCATCACGGAAGGCACTGTCAAAAATCATGTTACCCGCGTGCTGACTCAAATCGGAGCGCGCGATCGAACCCAAGCTGCGCTCTGGGCTATGGATAATCTCGAAGAACAAAAATAGTTAGTCGGGCCGTTAGTTCGCTGTGAAGAGATCGCTATCCGATTTCAAACGGGGTGGCGGCCACTCACCACGGCTATCTTTGACGAAAGCACGTCCATCAGCGGCTTTTCCGATGGAGACATTGGTACCAGGCGGAAAAGCAACAATTTGTCCGGCTGTTAACTCTTCAGCTCGCACCAACAACCAGCCCCGTAAAGCATCATCTTGTTCGGGACTTAAATCGATCATTTTCAAATCGGCATCGGATAGAACTTCAAGAAGGTCATTCGTCTCGCTACTACGTCCGACCGATTTGCCGTTTGTTGTTTCAACTCGTGTCAAAAAAACCATTTTTTGTTCTCTTTTGCTGAAAAACTCTTGTGTCTTTAGCTTAATTGTGTGGATGCAGTTTGTCGACCGATCTCTTCGATATTACGCGAATTGAGCTATGCGGTTGTGACCTATGCACTGTAACAATGCTTAAGGCGAAGTCTCTTGACTATGGGTAGTCTCTCCTGCCAGTTTTGAGAAATCATTCCACATTTTTTAACCCGGTAAATTCCGAACATCGCATAAAGCGACCAGCTCCGTTCCAAGGCAAACACTTCGTTAGTGTTCGGCCTGGACTGGCTCGGAGTTTTGAACGCAACACACCTTTATGGAGATCAAAATGGAAACACCACACACCACGACCGCAGACATGCTTATCGCACGGTTCGCCTCACTCGTCATGGCCGTTCTTCTCAAGAAGGATTGGCTCAACATTCCCGCTCTAACCATGGCGCTTTCGGATGCATTGATTGCAATTGAGAACCTCAGGATAGAGTGCGGACAAGCTGTCACTTTCACCGGGGTTGTATACAGCTCGCCTTATCTGCCCCATGATTTTCGCTTCGAACAATTCTCGACCATTCTCAACGAAATCGCTGATCAATTCGGCCAACGCGTTGACTCTATCGGTACTCTAGCTTTGGAATCGATCGGCGGCAATAAAGAGTTAGTTCGCCAAACTCCTGCGCCCGTGCCGTTTCGTACCGACGCTGACTTAATTGCCTATGCTCGACACCTACAAGCAGAAGCGATCGAAGGCATAAGACTGCTACGTCTTGCTGCAAAGATCGTCGATGCTCAAGGAAGAGGGCAGTTCAAGGGTGTGCTGTTAGACATCATTGCCTAACCTCTCACATTCTCCTTGTTTTGGTGAGGCTACTCGTAGTCGTCTCCTCTCAAAGGTGGGCATTGGGCTCACCCCATTGAATGCTCGAACGTAAAAGCTTGTGAATTTGCCTCATGGCAGGTTCGCGAGCCAGCCACGAAGCATTCGATTAGTACCGCGTACCAACCCAAACCAAGGAGAAGTAGAGATGAGTATCGATGATTCTGTCACGATCTGGCAAACCCCCGCTGTGGATGGTAAGCCGGAATATCGCGTCGCCTATGAATCAGTCGGCGGCGAATTGGGATTGGCGGAAATCGGTCATCTAAGCCCTGAACTATTGAGGGCCCGCGATGCTCGAATCCTCAAAGTATTCGGGGACTGTGAGGTCTTCCGGGATTTCGCCGATGCCCATAGAGAAGCCGAACGAATATTCAGGGACTGCGTGGAGAACAGTCCCTACGGAACACCGGAGAACGGCATCTGTTTGGTTGAATCGGGTTCATTCCCGTCCCAGGCACCACCCGTAAGGTCAAGTGCTGTTTTGCCAATGTCGCGAAGCGCTAAACGGCGCAAGCGTGAGGCTGCTCTTCGGCGCGAGCTGGAAGCAGTAACAGCACAACGAGACACACTCCGGGAGCAGATTACATACTTGCTCGCTCACCGGTAACGGTTACGAAGGGGGTTCGGTCCACGCCAGGACCCCCTTCACTTTTTTTGTTCGTTTCTACTCTTTTATATAGTTATTCGGTCTTGCGCTGGTCGCCTTTGCATCAAACCGGCCTGTTTCGCACTGCAATTTTCGCCGCCCACTACTATCTGCGCTACTTCGAAGAACATTAGCGTTCAGCAAACATTGTCTAAACCCGCCCATGAAGCTAGACACAAGTTGAATTGAAATCCTTTTGTTT
>CAJCIF010000531.1 GCA_903970355.1 Actinomycetota bacterium | reverse complement strand
TACACATTAGCGGACTACCTACCATATGTTACGGCATTCCGCTCAGTGAACAGCACATTCATATCGAGGGCACTCTCTCGCCGCGCATGATGCAGAAGTTTGCTCAGCGCAATAACATCACACTGCACTTTCGCAGCTTCGAAGAGTTACAGAGGGCTTACCAATTTACTAGCCTCGGAGACTTCCTCGGTCTCTATTACCTTGGTTGCAGAGTTCTTGTAAAAGAAGTAGATTTCTACGAGTTGACTCTCGCCTATCTAAAACGAGTAGCGCGTCAAAATGTTCGTCACGTCGAAATCTTTTTCGACCCACAAACCCATCTCAATAACGGCGTGCCATTCAGCACTTTTATGAATGGCATTCATCGAGCCACAGTAGAAGCGCGTGCGCTCGGCATCTCATCGCTTCTCATTATGTGCTTTCTGCGAGACTTGCCGCCAGATGAAGCAATGAGAGTTCTGGAAGAATCTCTTCCGTACAAAGACAAAATTGTTGCAATCGGGTTGGACTCAGCGGAACGGAACTATCCACCAAGTCTTTTCGAAGCGGTCTTTGCAAAAGCAAGATCTGATGGCTATCGTGTCGTGGCGCACGCCGGCGAAGAAGGACCTGCAGACTATGTTTGGCAGGCTTTAGATCTTCTCAAGGTCGAGCGAGTGGATCACGGAGTGAGATCGGTCGACGACCCACAGTTGATCGATTATCTGGCTAGAAACGTCGTGCCTTTGACCATGTGTCCTATAAGCAGCAAACGACTCTGTGTAGTCAAATCGCTTAAGGAATACCCGCTTAGGTTCATGCTGGAGCATGACATATGTGCACTTGTGAATTCGGATGATCCAGCCTACTTTGGTGGTTATGTAAAAACAAATCTGCTGCGCATTGCACGCGTTCAGAAGTTAACGACCGCCCAAATATTCCAACTGGCGAGAAATAGTTTTCGTGCTTCGTTCTTGTCAGAAGAAGAAAAATCCGCTTTTCTTGCTGAAGTTGATCGCTTCGAGCAATCCGTCGAGGGGTAGTTCTAAAGCCCAACGTTGTCCTATGTATTTTGTCGCCGAGCTGCCTGGTTTTCTGTCATAAAATACGTCATATTAGAGAGCTCCGTATGCCTTTAAACACTTTTGTAGATCTTCCGAAATAAGATCAAATTTCGGAAGATCTACAATCTAGCGAACAGACATGACCACTGCGCGTAAACAAAGAAAAGTCTGACAATAATTCAAAATCCGAAATCGACTCGATATGGGTCCGATTTCTTGTCTGGGGGTGACAATGGTTGACTGGTTGTCCGATGAAGTTCACGCGCCAGTCCAGAACCAAAGTTGTCAGACTTACTGAAGCGATTTTCAATTTGTAAAAGCGCAATACACTTATCAAGTTCGAGCAGAGTGGCGGTAAGTTCTTTTCGTAAAGCGTCAGCGCTATCATCAGTATTTTTGCTGACTACCGTTAGTTTGCTATGCAATGCCTTCAAGATTTCTATTACCGAATCCCCTGATTTCAAGCCACTTTCCCAACCGCTTTCTACATTACTTTTAAAAGTAGCCTTTTCGAAAATGTCATTTGCCGAAACACTATTGGAACCGGTTGGCAGAGATTGTTTCAAACAATTCTCACACAATACTTCTCCGTCTTTGATATCGATTCCGCAAGTAGTGCATTTCATGGCAAATCCTCAGCTCTTCAAAATTCATTATACCCACCATCAACCTCATGGCTATGACAGAGCCCTAGCCTATTAGACTCGAAAAGTGCGTTATCATTAGTCCGAAATTGACAATTCTGACATGGCATCGAAAACGATAACCAACATTTCACTCGTGCAAGCTGTTTTCATAACAGTCGCGACTGTTTGCTATTTTCTTTTCAATCCGGCCGCGGCACAAGCGCTACCAGCACTGGCACCACATATAAAATTTAATACCGAGAGTTTCAATTTCGGTGTCGTTGAAGAAGGCGTTGAAATTCAGCATTCTTTCGTCATCACAAACACGGGCAACAAGTTGCTCATAATTCGCGATGTTACCTCAACATGCGGTTGCACCGTTCCTGTCATGAAAACAAAAAGACTCCGTCCTGGAGAACACACTACTCTTACAGTTATGGTTAACACTTCAATGAAACAGGACACTGTCACTAAAAAAGTGGGAGTCTTGTCGAATGATCCAAAGCGTCCGGTCGTAAACATTGCTTTGAAACTGACAATCCGCGATCCGCACATCGGCATGAATGAAGGACAAGCGGCCGTAATATTCACCAACGAAAAATGTGCGCGCTGCCATGCTCTTCAGGGAGTGGGATTGTTTGGCGAACAGCTATACCGCGCCGATTGCGCTATGTGTCATGGAGTTAAAGCGAATGGCGCGGTCGGACCATCATTGCGAGGTCCTTATAAAAGTGATCCTGAGTTTGCAAAACGCATGACCGATGTCATTTCTTACGGCAGCAAAATACATAAATCTATGCCGGGATTTTTAGGAGATGTCGGCGGTCCACTTGCGAAAGAACAAATTGATTCGCTTGTTTTTTATCTAGAGACAATATCGGATAAAAAGAAAGCACACTGAATGCAAAGTGCAACATGCCTAGTTGAGGCCGGTCTCGGTGCTGGACTCTATCGGAAATAGAATAAAATTACCGTCGCTGCGCCGTGATTCCGTTGCAAGGAGGTTCGCAATGCGAGCCATAGTCATTGACCATTTCGGTGGTTTGGATGCCCTGGTGATTAAAGAGCTCCCGAAACCCGAACCCAAAGAAGGACACGTGGTCATCCAGATAAAAGGATTCGGCATTAATCATGCTGAGATGCACATGAGAAGAGGTGAGTGGGCCGAATCAGCTCCGGTGAGCGGTATTGAATGTGTGGGCATCGTTGACTCGTGTCCAGGTGGTGAATTCGCTGTCGGTACAAAAGTTGCTGCTTTAATGGGCGGACTGGGACGAACAATTAACGGTAGCTATGCTGAATACACGCGCGCCAAAGTAGACGGTGTCGCCAAAATTGAGTCCGACCTTTCCTGGGAAGAACTTGCAGCAATTCCTGAATCGTTTGCGACAGCGTGGACTTGCTTGTTTCGAAACCTTGAAATTCAAAAAGGAAAGACACTTGTAATCCGCGGTGCTAGTTCTTCGTTTGGGCTAGCTGCGTTGAACATGGCTGTTGATGCTGGCGCTAAAGTTATTGCCACTACTCGCAAGCGTGAACGATTCGAAAAACTTGAACAACTGGGAGCTGCAAGAGTGGAATTGGAAGGACCAGAATTGTCGAAGCGTTTACCAGAGACCAAGGAAGTGGAGTTTGTGCTCGATCTGGTAGGCAACAGTACGATTCTCGATTCGTTGCAGATTCTCAAACGTGGAGGTCGTGCATGCTTGGCTGGTTGGCTTGGAGGATTGGCTCCCATTGCAGATTTCAATCCGTTATTGCAGATGGCG
>CAJCIF010000530.1 GCA_903970355.1 Actinomycetota bacterium | reverse complement strand
TTTGGCGTCTGCAGCGACCTTAGCGTTTAATGCTTTCTGTTTTTCTTGTTTGAACACGGTGTTGTGCTGTACACCGCCCTTCAAAGGTCCTTTTGGTCTGTTTGAAAGATCTAGTTTTGGTATATCCGGTTTGAGCTCGGGTTCAGCTCCAGCCGCCCAGCTCCCGGTAGAGCTGAGTTGGAGAATGGTCATCAGTACGAGCGGAAGATGTTTCTTCATTCTTTCCGGTTTCATTCTTTCCCGAGGACTCCTTTCACACACCAGCATAACTCAACTTTACCCGGGTTAGCAGCGGGTTTTCCCCACGCTTCTATATTCCCAAAAGGAAACTTTAAGGTCATCGAAAATCGGAGCCATTTGGCGCCTGGATCGTGATAGTCTTGCCACAACGGACATAAAATCACTGCCTAATGTTTCTGGCGGTTTGCAAGCTCTGCTGAAGCTACAGTCGTGATTCGATGCGGCGTGCCGTTCATTTTTAAGGAGGAATTCTCGTGGCCAAGGTTACAGTTGTCGGTTCTGGAAATGTCGGTGCCACTGTCGCGCAATACGTGGCAGAAAACGACCTGGCAGATGTGGTTTTGGTGGATGTGCTTGAAGGAGTTCCATTAGGGAAGGCTCTCGATCTGTACGAGGCGTCTCCATTGCACGGTCACGATCGCAAGCTGATCGGTTCGCAAACTTACGATGAGACTAAGGGTTCCGACATTGTTGTTATTACGGCCGGAATTGCCCGCAAACCCGGTATGTCAAGAGACGACCTGCTCAAGACCAATGCCAGCATCGTTCAAAGTGTTGCCACTCAAGCTGTCAAGCAATCGCCCGATGCCATTTTCATCATCGTCACCAACCCGCTTGACGTTATGACCTATCTTGCCTGGAAAACGACCAAGCTGCCCTCGCAACGTGTGATCGGTATGGCTGGTGTCCTTGATAGCGCCCGCTTCCAGAGCTTTATATCCGAAGCACTGAATGTATCAACAGAAGACGTGCGCTGCATGGTTCTGGGTGGCCATGGCGACCTTATGGTTCCGATTGCTCGTTATGCAACAGTGAACGGAGTCCCGCTCACAGAGCTCTTGGACGCAGATAAGATCGAAGCACTGGCGAAACGAACCCGCGAAGGCGGCGCTGAGGTTGTGGCTCTCCTCAAGTCTGGCAGCGCCTTCTATGCACCAGGCGCATCAGTAGCACTTATGGTGGAAGCAATCCTGCGTGACAAACGACGCCTGTTACCGTGCGCTGTCCTGCCGGAAGGTCATTATGGTCTCAAAGATCTGTATGTTGGATTACCGGCAATCCTCGGCAAAAATGGTGTTGAAAAAATCGTGGAATTGAAGCTGGCAGCAGATGAAACGGAAGCTCTCAAGAAATCTGCTAGCTCAATTCGAGAAAACATCGATGCCATGAACAAGCTTCTCGTTACAGCTTAGTCATTTCGCGAAACTGTTCTGCGCGTCGCTTGTATAATAACCGTGAAGCCGTTGAGGCTTGTGTTTGTGATGAGGTTTGCAGCGTAGTAATGAATTTGAAGTTCTCTCTTTTCCTTTTGGTATCACTCGTAGTGGCGGGCAGCAATTTTTCTCCGGCACTCGCTGTTGAACCATCGCCTGCTGCAACCGCTGCCAGCCCTGGTGAATTCGCTCTTGAGCCGGACAGCAAAGATCATGGCGATGAGCGCAAGGAAATCGAAACTTTCCTGAGTAATATCGAGACTCTCTGGAACGATCACAACCTGGATGCTGTGATGAGTTACTACGCTGATGATTACATCAACAACGATGGTCTGGACAAGAAAGCAGTAACAGAGCTAACTAAAGACTTCTGGAAGACGTATCCGGATGCTAAATCCAGCTCTAAAACAAAAGAAATTCGCATCGACGGCAACTATGCAACAGTTGAATCTCGCGATATGGCGATTGGCACAACCGCTAAGGAAATGCCCGGCATCGGAACGAAAGGCGATCTTAATTCAATTTCCGAAGGTCAACTCTACATAAAGAGACTGGGTACAGCCTGGAAGATCATTGGCGATCGCATCGACTTTGAAAAGGTGAGAGTGGCGTTCGGTCTGGCTAGATCTTTAGATGCTTCCTTCTCAGCACCGGAACAAGTGAAATCCGGCAAGGCCTATTCAGCCAAACTGGAATTGGCTCTCCCACAAGGGCTTCTAGCGGTTGGCTCCATTACAAGTCAGGCTCTTAAATATCCTCAGCCGCAACCGGCAGATCTCTGGCGTCAGCTAGACGGCAGTGTTCTGGAAAGAGTTATGCCTGCCAACGGCAACAATCGCAACGAGCTTCTTATGGCGACAGTCGGCATCACAAATAAAGAACACAGCGCCCTTATGGGCATCGCCTTCCTAACGAGACGATTGAATGTTGTCCCCAATGCTCAGGAAGAAGCCGGCGAAGAAGCGCCGAAGACAGCGAGCTCCGATACGAAGACCGAAAAAGCTGAAGCAAAAAGCGAAAAAAGCGAAAAAGGCGATAAGTAGAATAAGTAGTGAAAGGCCGCGCAACGGTTTTTGATTGGCCCGCTTTTAGTGTTATTCTCGCCGCTTTTGGATTGGATCTTGCTTCCAAAATTTGGGCGAGACAAAATCTTGTTCCTGGTACAACCGTTCCTTTTTTACCACCAATTTTAAAACTTACAATTGATACCAATACTGGTGCAGCCTTCAGTCTGGGAAATCACCAGGGTCCTATGGTAGCAGGGCTTGCTACCGTTATTTTTATTGGCATTGCCATCTGGTTTTATAAGCGTATGCGCAGCGGTTTCGAGTCCAATTTAGAGCGGTTTGGATTGGCAACAATATTGGGTGGTGCGCTCGGAAACTTGTTCGATCGTTATACCTACGGCAAGGTGACGGACTTCCTGGACTTCATGTTCATAAATTTTCCTATTTTCAATGTGGCGGATGTCCTTATAGATATTGGTGTCGGTCTTATTATTCTGGCTAATTTGCGTGGGTCCAAATTGGTCAAGCACGATCAAGAGCCTACGCAAAGCTAATCTGGTCAATCATGGAAACGATAGAGTTCTCCGTAGAAAAACCATTTCGACTCGATCAATATCTGAGCGAACAACTCACCATGCACAGTCGTTCACGCATCCAAAAATTGATCGAAGATGGGCTTGTGCTGGTTGATGGTAAGACGGCCAAAGCCGGTCAAAAGCTGAAGATCAATCAACTTATTTCAGTAACGATGCCTCCTCTAAAAGAACTGGCCGTAGAGCCGGAAGATATTCCGCTTACTATTTTGTTTGAAGATGAGTATTTGGCGGTAGTGGATAAGCCCGTGGGCATGGTTACTCATCCTGGTGCTGGTGTCGATTCAGGCACGTTAGTGCACGCATTACTGCACCACATGAAAGGGTCTCTTTCCGGTATTTCGGGAGTGTTAAGACCAGGCATTGTGCATCGCTTAGATAAAGATACTTCGGGCTTGATGATTGTCGCCAAAGAAGACAGTGCGCATCGGCAATTATCTCGCCAGATTCAAGCCAAAGAAGCAAGACGCATCTATCTTGCTATCGTTGAAGGTGTGCCTGCCAAAGATGAGGGCGTAGTGAATGCGCCGATTGGCAGAGATCCAAAGCATCGCACACGCATGGCGATTGTAGGCGATGGCAGAACCGCCGAAACGCATTACCGCGTCCTCAAAAGATCGCACAAGCATGCATTGCTCGAGCTGGAGTTAAAAACAGGCCGCACACACCAGATTCGAGTGCATATGAAAAGTCTCAACTGTCCTGTTGTTGGCGATATTGTTTACAACACTAAAACTACCGGAACGCTTGCAGCACGCGGCAAGTTGGGATTAAAGGGGCAGGCTTTGCACGCTCACAAACTTGTCTTTGTGCATCCTATTAATGGTCGGCTGCTAGAATTTGAGTCCCGTTTACCTGAAGATCTTGAAGCGCTTGTCGACAAGCTCTTTTGAACGATTTTTATTGAGGAGTAGTAACTTATGTCCGCTTCGTCCAGGAAGACAATGTTTCTTGTCTTGGTTGTTCTCAGTCAGATTCTCTTTTGGGCGATCACTATTCTCAACTGGCAAACTGTCGGACTGAACTTATTTGGCAGTGCAAGCGCATTACCGGTTGGTGCCGGTTTTATTTTGGCAGGTGTATTCGGAGCAACAACGGCTCTGGGAGCTGTTCTCTCCCTTGATAAAACGAAAGCGTATGAGCAAAAAAAGGTGGAGTGGCAAGCTCAAGACGCCAAACTTATGGCATCGATCAGTTCCGATCGTGAAAAGCAACTGGAAGCCAAAATAGCGACGTTGGAATCAGCTTTGAAAACGGCACTCAAGAAAAAGTGAGTGAGAAGAGATCAAGAATCTTTGCCTTTTTGCTTAAAGTCTGATGCTTTTAAGTTGTCTATAAACTTTTTGAATTCCTGAGCTTCTTCTTCGTCTTTTTCAAAATCGGCTGGAATTGTTCCGTCTGCTACGACTTGTGCAGACACGAAAATGGGCGATTTCGCCCGGAGAGCGAGCGCAATGGCGTCGGATGGGCGGGCATCTATGGATTTGGTGGTATCAAGTCGATGTTCAGGGTCATCTATTAGTAAAAGTATTGTGGCGAAGTATGTGTTTGCCGCCAATTCGTTGATTTCTACCTGTTTAACTTTATAGCCAAGTGATCCGATTAAATTAAGCAACAAGTCATGAGTCATCGGACGTTCAGGTTTCAAATTATCAAGAGCCCTGCTTATGGCGCTTGCCTCTGCTACACCAATCCAGATGGGCAGGGCGCGTCTTTTGGTGCTGTCGTTGAGGACGACGATTGGGTGCCCTGTTCGAGCATCCAATGCAATTCCTGCAACGTACATTTCAATCATTTACAGCTACCATGCGACCTTCTCATTTGGCGTATCTTCGCTTGTTGGTTCGCCAGAATGAACATTTTTGCAAGGCGCGAAGCATATTTCTACTATGCCCAACATCTCCCATCTTACCTGTTTTGAAAATAAAATTTTCATGCCATTTCAGGCACAAAGCCACTTTCTGACTCGG
>CAJCIF010000529.1 GCA_903970355.1 Actinomycetota bacterium | reverse complement strand
ATTTGGCCATGCCCTTGGCGAGATAAGCACTCTGAAAACCAGGCGCAAATTTGTAGGCCACATCACCTGTGGTGGCAACCTGCAACGAGCCGCCGGTTTCCGACGCTACCCTGTTTAATTCAGTAGCTACAACAAGAACCGGCAAACCAGTTTTGGTAGCGACATCGGCAGCAGTCACCCGACGACCCAGATCATTGATCGCTTTGATAACTTTCTCTTTTTCAGCTGTCGGCATATCTTAAAGGGCTTAGACTTTCGGGACCTGTCCAGCTTTTACCAGCTGGCAAATTGCATTATAACGAATAAGCAACCAGCTTCCCCAAGTCATAATTCTCATTTCCGAATTGCCATAGCGGCGTTAAACATGGCAACGAGGGCGCTTACCAGCGACTCTCCGGCAACGGCTCCGGAGGCAATCGGTATCGTATAAAGCTCCGCCTGGCGCGGGTTCACCTTGGCCCATATGAATGCCAATAGAGCACCTATGAAAAATGACAGGGAATTGGCGAACGGGAAGACCCACGACATCCCAACCCCCATGGCAGACGGCAGAAAGCGCTTCACTTTTGGGGGAGCGAAGTAGTCGATCAAAGCGAGCAAAATGCCGAGTCCGCCTCCAATCAAAATGCCAACTCTTGCCATAGGCGGTACGGAGGTAATGCCATGAGAAAGAGCCTCAGCAACAGCGCGCCACATATTTACGGAAGGTGGGTTGTAAGCCTCCAGCATTTCCGGCGTGCGAATCATCAAATACCAGGCCGGTACAATTGATATCGTTCCAAAGAATATGCCGCAAAACTGCGCCCAAAACTGTTTGCGTGGATTCGCTCCAAGCAGGTAGCCACTCTTAAGATCAGAAAGCAAGTCAGCAGATGCAACAGCGACATTGGCTGTAACGCTTGCAGCCATCAAATTCGTAGTCATGTTGTTGCGCGCTAGAACAGCATAAGTCAACTGCGAAATCTTCCCCATAGCGCCCATCGGGGTAACATCGGTCTCGCCTGTGGCGCGGCAGGCAACAAGTGCAAGAAAGAAACTCATTACCACGGAAACTACACCGAGGGGTGGTGAAATTGAAAAAGCGACATACTCTAAAATTACCATTGCTGTTCCGATGGGCACGACACCAATCCACAACCACTTCATCGGTACTTCTATGTCCTGCGGCGTAATAAAGGACCCATCGGGCTCCTGTTTGGTTACCTTTTTGATGGAACCGGCCGCTCTTACAATTTGCTTCCATTGCAAGGCAAAAGCAGTAAGTCCGGAAGTAACCAACATAGCTGTTCCCGGCCAGATGGACCAGGTGCGCAAAAGTTTTGCCGGAGCCGGCACCTCTCCAATGGAAAGTGCATAAGGTCCAAAGATGAAATATAGAAGGCAGGCTCCAAACAGCATCGAGGCAGATACTCGCATGCCTACAATCATGCCGGCCCCAATCAACATAGCACTGGGTTCAAATCCAAACCCGGGCATGGCACCACATTCGATACCATTTATTTTGGCACTAAATGGAATGAGATCGGGCAGCTTCAATCCCAATTTAGTTTGCCACTCAAAAGAACCTTTGGACAGAAACCCAACCACCGCCCCAACGCTCATGGAAGCAACCAGGGCACGAGCCTGGAGAACAGCTTCCTTAGATTGGCTATATAGGCTGCGCAGAGTTTGAGCTGCCGCAATACCACTTGGGAACGGTAACTGCTCGTGATTGATCATCTGGCGTTTCATGGGAACGGCAAGGAAAACGCCCAGAGCTGCCGTGAATAATGTCCATAACATCAAAATTGGCCACGCAACATGGTGCCCGGTAATGAGAAGTAAGGCACCAAATGCGACACCAACCGTTGCGCCGGTTGAATATCCGGCTGCCGAGGCCGTTGATTGCATGCAGTTGTTTTCAAGAATCGTCATGGGAGAAATATTCGGAAATATAGTTCTCACACCGGTCCAGATCACATAAGAAAGAACACAAGCGGTAATCGCTACCCCAAAACCCCAGCCGAGTTTGATGGATGTGTAAAGGTTTGAAATTGACATCATCGATCCAAGCAAGCCACCAAGAATGACGGCTCGCCAGGTTAATTGGGGTATTCGATCGCCCTGGTAGTATTTTTCAAACCACTCTTCTTCTGAAACTTTCTTTTGTGGATCTAAGAAAAGAGGTTGTTCTTGCTGCTCAGTTTCCATTTGTCTCCTGGGCGCCTGCCATTACGCCATGACACAATGTACTTCTCCGGGCCTGGATAGAACACATAACAAATTTCTAATAGCAAGCTCAAGCGGGCAACACACGAGTTTGACAGGTCCACTTGAAAAACTGTCGAATTGTTGAACGCGAAAAACAAAACAGTACTGTAAGTGTTTTCCTTCAAAAACTAGAGCAAACAAGCCTGAGATAATGGGCCCGTGGTATAACTAACGTGCTTATGTAATGGCAATTGATTACATAACAGGTTTTCTGGGGGTTCTGAGTTTTGCACATCGATAACAGTACCGGCTGGACCGTACTCGCGTTCCTTGGCTGGTCAGCAGTCTTTTATTGCTACCATAGTTTGGGTATTACGCTCGGCTATCACAGGATGCTTACGCACCACTCTCTAAAGGTGCCGAAGTGGCTGGAATATGCCATCGTATCTGGTGGTTACTTAGCATGGATGGGAGCACCAATCCCGTGGGTAGCCGTACACAGATTGCACCATCAAAAATCTGATCAGCAGGGCGATCCGCATTCTCCAAGAGATGGTTTCATCCATGCACTTTGTGGTTGGATGCTGGAAGCAGATAAATATCAAAGTACGGAAGAACTCCGCAAGCAAGTTCCCGATTTGCTGCAAGATCCTGTTTATTGCTTTTTTGGAACCGAGCATCATATTCGCCAGGTGCAAGTTTGTTTGGCCTGGTGCGTAGCTTACCGTCTGCTAGTTCTCTTGCTTTTCGGTTGGGTTGCTTTTGCCGCCCTCATGCTTTTTACCTTCGTCGTTTTCTGGGGAACGCAACTTGTAAATTCTGTCTGCCATCTGGACAGTGCTGGTTATCGCTCTCAAGAAACGCGTGAAGCAAGTCGAAATGTCTGGTGGGTCGCCCTCCTCACAATGGGTGAAGGTTGGCACAACAATCACCATGCCATGCCGAAATCAGCAAGACATGGATTATCGTGGTGGGAAGTTGACGGCACGTACATCACTATCTGCATTTTGGAAAAGCTTGGTTTGGCAAGTGCGGTTAATCACCCACCTAAACTGGCGATGTCTCAAGCTGTCAGCACGGTTGAAGAAGCCGGTTAGCTACTTCTTGCCCTTCCAAATTGGATCATGGAATTGAGACGCAGATTTGAACCAGCGCGTCATGGTCATTTTTTGCTGCGTGTAGAACTGAATGCTCTCTTTTCCTTGCATGTGCAGGTCGCCAAAAAATGAGCTGTTCCAACCGGTAAACGGGAACCAGGCCATAGGAGCAGGAACGCCTACGTTTATGCCGATCATGCCGGCATTGAAATAGCGTTTGAATTCACGCGCGGCTGAACCACTGCTTGTATAGAGAACAGCACCATTGCCGAATTCACATTGATCGCCAAGTTGGATTGCTTCGGCAATCGTTTTTACTCTCACTACCGAAAGAACTGGTCCAAATATTTCTTCTTTCACAACGCTCATTGCGGGCTTGGCTTTATCAATAATTGTCGGGCCCAGGAAGAAACCATTCGGAGCAGAATCTACCGAGACGTTTCTTCCATCCACAGAAATTTCAGCGCCGTCTTTTTCGCCTTGCGTTATGAGAGCGCGCACGCGGTCGCGATGTTCACCTGAAATGAGAGGTCCCATATCGGGCGATTCATCACCATCGGTGCGACCAACTTTCATTTTGTTGGTAGCAGACACTAAGGTTGGCATGATTAAATCAGCGGCTTCGCCAACCGTAACAGCCAGGCTGCCCGCCATACAACGTTCGCCGGCACAACCAAAGGCGGATGCCTTCAAAGCTTGTACCGTTAAATCCGGATCGGCATCAGGCATGATGATGATGTGATTTTTGGCGCCGCCATTCGCCTGCACTCTCTTGCCGTTTGCACAACCGACAGTGTAGATGTGCTTAGCGACTGCAGTTGAGCCGACAAACGATATTGCTTTCACTTGTGGATGTGCAAGCAGAGCATCTACGCAGTCGCGTGCTCCATGCACAATATTGAAAACACCTTTCGGTAATCCTGTTTCCAACAAAAGCTCAGCCATTTTTATGCTCGTTAGCGGCACTTTCTCAGAAGGCTTGAGCACAAAACTATTGCCACAAGTAATGGCTACTGGATACATCCACAACGGAACCATAGCCGGGAAATTGAAAGGCACAATGCCAACACAAACTCCGATCGGATGGCGAACAGTTTCGCAGTCAACATCGGTTGCGACGTTTTCTATTGTTTCACCGGCAAAAAGGCTCGGAATGCCGCAAGCAAACTCGACAACCTCAATACCTCTTTGCACTGAAGCTTTCGCTTCAGCAAGCGTCTTACCGTGCTCTCTGCTCACCGTACGAGCAAGATCATCGCTGTGTTTTTCAAGCAATTCGCGGAAGCGAAACATGAACCGCGCCCGCTCAACAACCGGGACCTCACGCCATTCCAGATAAGCGGCGTGAGCTGAACGAACCGCTCTATCGACATCTTCAGCGCCGCCAAGAGGCACTTGTGCAATTACCTCACCGGTTGAGGGATTGTGGACAGGTAAATGCTCTTTGGCATGTGACTCCTGCCAGGTGCCGTTAACCAGACACTTGCACAACTGGGCAGACGAACGAGAGTACTGAACAGTGGTCATCGCGCCAACCTCCGAAGCCCGCGGTCTCACATTTGCATGACTAAAGGATATAACCTGACGGCATTAAAAACAATCCCGCTAGCACGGGCCACAGCCATGCCTTGTCAAAAACGATAACACCAGAAGTGGTATCAATTATGAAGCACGAACCTGACGCAATCTGCGCAAATTGTCAGCCAACGTTGTTTCGGGCATCTCGCCACCGGCCAGAGTAACAGTGACGGTTTGGTGAATGCCGTGTAACCGCTTCAGCATCCAGGCATCCGGTCGCTTTCTCATTATTTTGACGCGCAAACTGCGAATACCGGCAAGAAGAGTGCCGTCATCGAAGCTTCTAATAGATTCGGAACTGGAACCAAGGCGCCTGCCATGTAAACAGTGCAAGACATCAATTATGTGTATGGCGGACACCGGTCCCAAAACTGCAAACGTTAAATGGGTGGCTTCATCTTCGGAATTTGCTTCTCGAATGAAGTCAACCTGGCACCAGGTGCGGCTATTGAATTTGACTCTGAGCACAACCGGCTCACAGGTGAGAGAGTTTGCGGAATTCGGACCGACATCTCTCAAGCAAGCGGCGCGAGCATACCGAAAGGCGTCTGTCGGCCGTGAACAAAAGAAGCTGTATTGACTGCGTCCGGCTTCCATTGAGCCAGTGCGCTTAATTTCCCAGCGCCTGTAGCAGTTTGTGCCGTGATAGAGGTAAATCTCGTTATCCTCGGCATCATAGTCAAGTCCGTCCCACTCGGCAGCAAAAGAAGCCAGGGCAGCGGGCGGTTGGTATTGTGGATAGGCGTTCAGCGTTCTAAAGATCGGGCCGGAGTTGAAAGTCCAATTCTCTTACTCCCCCAACCTCCTCTACTTCTCTTTGTGCCCGATCAGGTCCGATAAATAAACGCCGGGACAAAAGTTTCACCTTTCCCTGTTTGAGCCGCAATTCGCTATACAAGAAGGGTAGTTTAGGCTACTACTCCATATATTTTTCTCTGGCGCTTTGAACAGCATTGAAGGCTTCCTGAATGGCCTCACGAATTCTGCTCAATCCAGATTGCGAGGCGTCACGAATCGCCAGGCCCGTTGCGTTTCGCTTCGCATTCAATTGGTTTTGAGCCGCTTGTGCTGTTGCATCAAGCTTGGCGCA
Organism: Actinomycetota bacterium; assembly: GCA_903970355.1. GTDB lineage: Bacteria > Cyanobacteriota > Vampirovibrionia > Obscuribacterales > Obscuribacteraceae > CAJCIF01. The sequence continues at coordinate 1,761 of CAJCIF010000529.1, read as the reverse complement.
ATTCTCCTCTGTCAGCTTATGCAGCTCATCTTGCAGATGGCGTCTGAGATCTTCAACGTTCTGCTGGGCTTTGCTGCGATCATCAGTAAGGGCAGGGTCGGCATCCAGACTGAAAGTTTCTGCGATCTTCTTGCATTCCGCTTCGCCCACCAGAATTTCTTCTTCTGCCTTCTTCAACTGGTCTACAACTTCTGATGTAGACCGCTCGATAAAGAGGCTTGCGTCTTTGAAGAGATCTTCCAACATTGATTGTTGATCTCGTCCGACTGCATCAATCTTGCCGAGACATTCTTCAGCCAGTGCTTGCAATTGCTGTCTTGCCGAGCCAAGGCTGGCTTCCAGTCCCATTAATTGCCCGCGTGCCTGGGTGAGCGATTGTTCCGAGAATGTGCCTGTCATTTCGGCAACCATGGCGGAAACAATTTCCTTGCGCTCTTTCAGTTTGGGGAAGAAGTGCTCAACCAATAGCGTTCTAGAGTGCTGCGATACCGTGAGCTCAGAGGCTTTCACAGTGTGTTCGATTGTTTGTTCAAACTCCGCTTGAGACTCTTTCAGCCTTGTAGAAGCACGTTCCCATGAACTATCCAGTTCATCGTTCATGGTGCGTACGTTGCGATCGATAGTTTGCACTACTTGTACTGAGCCTTCAGCAAGCCGATCTTTGAATTTCTCAAAACGCTCGTGCAGGGTGCGCTCGAATTCTTGATTGGTATCACCAAGACGCTTGCCAATTGCATTGACTAAAGCCTCAAGCTCGCTGATGTTGGAGGTAACCAGCTTGTTGAGCGCATCTTTGCTTTCTTTAATTAGAACTTCAGTCTCGGTTCGGAATTGCGAACAAGCATTTTGCAACTCATCGTTGATGGTTTGCTTTTGATCGTCAATTGTCTTGTCGCTCTCTATTTGCAATTGTTTGACGTGCTCACGTCCTTGCGCAGCCAGGTTGGAGATGCGCTGGCGAAGCCGATCAAATGCCGATTCGAAGTCTTTACCAATTTCATCGGAAAGAACGAGAATAGCCGCTTCGCTGTCTTTATCTTCTTGAGCCAGCTCGTCAACGAGAGTTTCAATAACCTTGTTAAGTCGTTGCTCAATTTCTTCGGCGCGAGAAGCAAGTTTTTTAGATGCTTTGGAAACCTGCAATTCCAGCTTGCTCATGAGTGATGCCATTTCGTGCATCACCATTTTTGGTTCCTGGAAGCCAACCGGCAATCTAGTTGGTGGCTCGGCAGTAGGACGAATCATATTAGCTTGATCCGGCATAATTACAGGTGGGTTGCCGGTGGTTACAGTGTCTTTCGAAGCAAAACTGTGTTCGGGAATAGAAGAATCTTCCTGACTAATTTCAAGCGGATTTCTGGCAGAAGCTTCGGCATCGAGCGGCTCTGCAAGATGGCTGCGAATCGGCGATTTTGAATCGAACGACTTCATGCCGTGCCAACTGTCGCTGTCCTGACCAGTATATTCAGGAATTTCCGCAGATGGCGTAGGTGTGGCAGTGACACCACCTTCAATACCGGTAACGATCGGGAGATCTTCAATGCTGCTGGAGATAGCTTTGGCCAAATCAGCATATGGCTCAGTCGAAGCAACTTCTTGGGCAGCCAAATCCGTAAAGGATGTGCTTGCAGGAGTAGTTGCAGCCGGTGTTTCAGCGGCAGCCAGATTGCTGAAGGAGGTGCTGGCGGGAGTAGTTGCAGCCGGAGGCTCGGCAGCAGCCAGATTGCTAAAGGAAGTGCTGGCAGGAGTAGTTGCAGCCGG
>CAJCIF010000528.1 GCA_903970355.1 Actinomycetota bacterium | reverse complement strand
ATATTATGGGCGGTGTTTGCTGCTCCTCCGGGAATCAATTCGGTGTCGACATGCTCGAGAATGATAACCGGCGCTTCACGCGAAATTCGCTCCGGTCGTCCTTCCAGCAATTCATCAATGATTAGATCGCCCACCACCAGTACACGACCAAGACCAAAATTTTCTATGCACTGTCTCAAACGTCCTTTGTTGAGCTCATGACTGTGCACTATTGCTGTGTCATGCGGGTGAACACGTTCCATTTCATCTAATAACGGCTTTTTCAAACTGAATTCTTCCTCCTCCTCTTCATGCTTTCTTATCCACTTATCTTGTTCGGGTGTTGTCACTTCCGAATAGATATCGTCAACTTCGAGATCGACGGCTGGATCTTCTTTTTCCTTGATCTTATTTTCTTTTGGTGTTGTTTTTGGTTCTTTATCGTCCGGTGTTTTGGAAGGATCTTCCTTTGGCATTTCCTTGAGCAACTGTTCCGGTGTTTTTTGCTCGGCTGGTTTGAAATCTGATTTGCGCGCCTGCACAAAGGGTCGCTGTTCGAGCCCTGAGGCATCTACATATTTGCCGTAAGGCACAAAGAAGGTTTTGTATGTGGTGGAACCTTGATTGTCGGCATTTTGACTTTTGAGCTCCCGCCGGACATCGCCCAATGTGGCAATCTTATTGTCCAGCAAGGATTTGTAGTCCACACCCTTTGGGCCTGAGAAGATTTGCGCAAGGGACAGATTATTAGACGGATTATCTTGTTCGGATGGCTGAGACTGTTTGTCCGTCTGCTTTTCGGGCGGCGGTGTGGGCGTATCTTCCGGATTGAAGTTGTTGTTATTGGTCATTTTACTGGTACTCAGACGCTCCCATTGTACTGTGAGCTGGGTAGCCTGCAAACCGCCCATGTTAGAATCTGGGCAAGCAGGCGGAGCGTTTCCAAACGATTGATGAAGTTGACCAATTCTATATCTGGCGCATTAGGGCCGATTTTAGCCGCTTTACTGATGTTTGCGCCATCCGCTCTTGCCGATGACGTAACCTTGCATACGAATGCAATTCCAGGCGACGTAAACTTGCGCCCAAATGCAACTGTTGATGGTGCTACCAATCTAAATGCCGGTGCTACCGATCTAAATGCGGATGTCGGTTCGATACGTAAAGATCGCGCCCTAGCCTACAAATTGGCCCGCTATCGTTGGCTCGCCAGAGCAGCCGAGGCCAATCCGGACCTGATTATTGGCATTACTGCCTGGAAAGGCCCGTCTAAGACACTCGCTAAACATTCACATCTTGGAGAAATTGCCCAGTCCGATCATTACCTGTGCCGGCGTCTCGCCAAATGGAAGGGTGCTGGAAGAGCCATGGCTCGCAATGGTCAGGCCGATCAGGTGGTAGCACTCGATCCGGCTGGCATTTATGAGGCGATCAAACATGACCGCCGGATTGCCAGATATCTCGTCAAGAATCCCAATTTCGCCGATATGGTTATAGAAAATCCGGATCTGGGTGAGTTTATTTCCTCATCACTGTGAGGACAAACTCTTGTTTCATTTCAAATTGATTGAGTTGGAATCAGAGCTTCTCGCTAAAGAGATGGCGAACCAGCAAGTCGATTTAACGGTTGACTGCCAGTGGCTTCTTCGCATGATTGAAGGCGATGTTGGTGTCCACCTTGGTGATCGTGTCGCGAAGGGTTGGAAGGGCTGGCTCTCGTACAGGCGGGGCAAAAGTGGACTTGTCATTTGCCGCGGCCGCGCTTTTTCAGAAGGCAATATCTTTGTCAAGGAGATAGCCGGTTTAGATGTTTCCTTTGGCCTTGATGCTGTTATGGACTACAAACGCGGTTTTGATGTGACGCCGCCGCAAGAGTTGGATCATTTGCTCGTTAACTTCAAATTTGAAAACGAGCCGCACATCTTAGTTTGGTACGGCGAAAATATTGCGGCCTACCAACTGTTTTATGATGCCGAAGCATCCCCGGCTTGCGAAGAAGAACTTCGCGAAGCGATAGCAGAAGGCTGTGTCTGGATATTGAAGCGACCAAAAGCCATGACACTGACGGAATTTCTCCGTCACCCATTAACGTAGGGGCATGGCACCGCCATGCCCAATTATATTTATGTGGGCATGGCATTGCCATGCCCCTACATTAGTTTCGATTTGTAGTTTCGACATATGCCAAGGCACCAGATATGGTGCCTATTCTTAATGCCCTAATTCTTTGACGGGCGGCACTTTCAGCTTTACTTGTTCGGCTTCCGATTTTTGGAATAAATTTCTGGCACCTTCCAACAATTCGATCGGAATCGGGAAAATCAATGTCGAATTTTTTTCAGCGGAGACTTCCACCATTGTTTGCAGTTGTCTTAGTTGCATTGCACCTGGTTGGGCACTAATCAGTTTGGCTGCTTCCGCGAGCTTTTCGGCGGCTTGATGTTCGCCCTCGGCGGCTACAATTTTGGCGCGCCTTTCTCTTTCTGCTTCGGCTTGTCTCGCCATGGCCCGCTGCATGTTATCCGGAATTTCTACGTCTTTAACTTCGACGGAGAGCACTTTAATGCCCCATCCTTCCGTCTGACGGTCAATTACAACTTGCAGTTTGGCGTTAATGGCATCACGCTCGCCTAATAGTTCATCAAGCTCATGTTGCCCCAGTATGCTGCGCAAAGTTGTCTGGGCGATCTGATTGGTGGCGTTGTAGTGATCTTCGATTTTCGTCACCGCCTTATAGGGATCTACCACCTGGAAAAAGCAGACGGCTGCTGTTCGAATGGAAACGTTGTCTCGAGTGATCACATCCTGCATCGGAATAGCCATTGTGACGATACGGAGATCAACTTTTTTGACTGCCTGAAAGCCAGGCAAAATTATCTGAAGACCAGGTCCGGCCGTATTAGTGACCTTGCCAAGCGTGAAAACGACAAGCCGGTCGTATTCCTTGACGATTTTCAAACCGGACAGAACGTAACCGAGTGCCGCAACGCCTGCCATCTCCAGCAATCCAAACACTTCGTTTCTCCTATTACTGTAGAGACAATCGTACCGCACTAAAGGGAATTGTGAGCTATTCGCTTACTTTGCGCATCCGGCTTATGAAGAAACCGGAAGTGTCATGGCGAGAAGGCAAAAACTGGATGGCACCTTTTTCGGCCTCGTTTTGCATGCCGTTTAGCCAATCGGCACTTTTGTTCTGCCAATCAGAAATTGCTTTTTCAGGGAGAAACGCAAAGATATTTTCCGCCTCAAAGTTTTTGTGGTTTTCCAAAAACCAGTTGAAGTTTTCTATGTTTTCTTCCGGTTCAATCGAGCAAGTCGAGTAGACCATTACGCCACCATCCTTTAACTGCCTGGCGGCATTTTCTAAAAGAGCACGCTGCAATTCAACGAGGCTTTTTAGATCGCTTTGTCCCAGATGATAACGCTTGTCTGGATGCCTGTTTATGACACCAGTTCCCATACAGGGAGCATCGATCAAAATGCGATCTGGTCTCTCGGGCAGTTCTAAACTGGTGGCATCTCCGCTAAGGGTACGGATATTTGATAGACCAAGGCGTTTGCGATTGAGGCGCAAATTCTCCAGACGTTTGTCGCTTTTATCAATTGCGAATATTTGGCCGGAATTGTTCATCAGTTCACTGGCATAAGTCGTTTTACCGCCTGGTGCGGCGCAAAGATCTACAACAACTTCACCCGCTTTTGGATCGAGAACAGTTACCACAAATGCAGATGCTTCATCCTGGGCAGAGAACATTCCCTCAGCGAATCCAGGCAAATCATTTACCGACTTGTGCAAACGGTTGGATTTTCCTTCCACAATCAAACAATCCGGTACCAATGAACCCTCTTTCGTTTCAATATCTTTATTAGCGAGTATGCCCGCTAATCCCTCACGGGTTATGGCAAGTGTGCAAGTGCGCAAAACTAATGGTGGTGGTGTCTGAGCGAAGACCAATAACTTTGTGGTTTCTTCCTGACCGTACCTTGAGATCCATCGTTCAACAAGCCAGATTGGCATCGAATATTTTTTTGCGATCGTTTCTGCATTATCTTCAGGGGTTATGTCGTTATGTGCTTTGCCGTTTTGCATTTTGAGAATGCAGTTACGCAAAAGGCCGTTTGTGAAACTGACAAGACCGCGATGACCAAGTATGGAGGCTAGTTTGCAGGAAGTATCGACAACTGCGGCAGCGGGAATTTCCGGCATAAACTCAAGCTGAAGTATGGCCAACCTGAGAATGTTTAGTAGCAGTGAGGGCATTTTATTGAGCGGTCTTGTTGAGTGCTTGCTAATTGTGGCGTCAAGCGCATCACGTTGTCGCATTACACCCATAACAAGTGCAGTCACGAAAGCCTTGTCCCTGGCAGACAAATCTGTTCGATCCAAAGCCTGAGCCAGGGCTGAGTTTACATAAGCACCCTCTTTTTCTAGCTTGGTAAGAACTTCAATGGCTAATCTTCGAGATCGAACACCGGCGTCTGTTTTCACTTGCCAAAGATATCCTGAGCGGTAATGTGCGCACCATTAAGCCAATCAGAAGCTTTCATTTTGGACTTGTTCTCTGGCTGCACTTCTAAGAGTTCAAGCAATTCTTGTTCAGAAGATCCGCAATTTACATACAGCTTTCGTCCTAACTCAAAAATTTGACCAGGCTGATCGCTAAGCGATTTGGCCGTTTCTATTGCCGCACTATCGCAATTGCAAGAAGTCTTCCAAACTTTCAAAGAGTGTCCACGAAATAAGGTGTAGGCAGATGGCCACGGTATGAGACCACGAACGAGATTGTGGATCGTCTGTGCCGATTTAGACCAATCAATTAAGCCCAATTCTTTTGAAAGCATTGGTGCAAAAGTTGCCTGAGTATCGTCTTGTTTTTCCGGAGTCAATTTATCCGCCAAGAGTTGCTCTAAGGTTAGAAGCGTTATGGCTGCACCGAGATCAGCAAGCTCGCGTGACAACTCTTCTGCGTTGATATTTTCATCCAACTTGACGGCGCGCTGTAACAAGACAGGCCCTGTGTCTAGACCAGCTTCCGTGAACATTGTGCATACACCGGTTTCGGTATCACCGTTAATGATTGCCCAATTAACGGGGGCGGCTCCTCGATAATGTGGCAACAGTGAAAAATGCAAGTTAATGACCCCACGGGGGGGTAAGGTCAGGATAGATTTTTTGAGTATTTGGCCGAACGCGACCATAACTATCAACTCTGTTCCGAGCGTTTTAAGAGTTTCGATTGCTTCTTCAGACTTGGAAAGTTTTTCCGGTTGCAATACTGGAATGTTATGCGACAGAGCCAGTTCCTTTACCGGCGGCGCATGCAATTTATTGCCTCTGCCAGCCGGCTTATCCGGTTGGCAAACGGCGGCCACGACTGTGAAACGGGGATCTTCAATTAAGGCTTTTAAAGTCGGCACAGCCATGAGGGGTGTGCCTAGAAAGGCAAGACGCACCTTAGCCACCAAATATTATTTGCTCAGAGTAATCTCAATTATGTGGTCGAAATTCAAGCATTGTCTGTCGTCTAACATAATGTACATCAGACGGTTGCCATCAAAAACAATGTTAGTAAGGTGCCCACCATAATTGCCGTGTTCAGCCGTCACGACCGATACTTTTTTGCCAATCCACTGCCTCAGGAACAATCGTTCCTTTGTGGCACTGGTAACCGCTTCGCTCATAAATACTCCACGGTGAAAGGGCGGGTTTCCAGTAGATATCTTCTCTTGCCCGCTAGTAAACTATCGGACGGGTGCGTTCAATAGGGCTAATGAAAAGATTACGCGCCACAAGGTCAGTTTGTCCAGTGCTTTATGCCATTCGAACTAGTTGATGCGCAACAATTTGCCCGATAACACTACGCAAAATAACCGGAAAAAGATGAGTTCGGGGCTTTTTCTCTTGGTTCCAACCGGCATCTGGTTGGTAACGTTTCTTGTGATACCACTTGCGATCCTGCTTGTGTGCAGTCTGGGAACGCGTGATGAATTGGGGCGTGTTGTCTTTGCCTGCAACTTTGGCAATTACCTTAGATTCTTCAGTGGGCCTTACCTTCTGGCACTCTGGCGCTCCATTATTTTGTCGAGTGCCACCACATTAATTTGTTTGATACTGGGAATGTGCTTTGCCCATTGGTTGGCATTCAATTTAAATAAAAGAAGTCAGAATCTCTTCTTAACCCTATTTATCGCGCCCTTGTGGACTTCGTTTTTGCTTCGGATATATGCATGGATGGTGATATTACGACCGACCGGTTTAATGGCCGGGCTCTTTGATTTTTTGCATTTTGGACCTGTGAACACTATGTACAATTTCGGTGCGGTTTTGTTGGGTATGGTATACAACTACCTCCCCTACATGGTTTTGCCGCTTTACGCTGCTCTTGAAAAACTTGATACAAATCTGCTTGAGGCAGCAGCAGATTTGGGAGCGTCACCACTTTCAGCCTTTTTGAAAATCACTTTGCCCCTCTCTTCACGTGGTGTCGTAGCTGGTTGCATCATGGTTTTTATTCCGGCCCTTGGAGATTATGTGACACCTGATTTACTGGGTGGTGCCAAGCATATGCTCATAGGCAATTTAATTCAGAATCAATTCCTGGTTGTAAGAGACTGGGCATTCGGCAGTGCCGTGTCGACAATATTGATCTTGATTGTAAGCATTGCCGTTTGGATCTACTTGAAGTACGGTGAGACTTCTTATGAAACACTTGGTTGAGAGCGGACTTCAGTGTTTTAGCTTTCGGGACGAATTTTTCGCAAAACGGAAACAAGTCTGTCGTAATCCGATCGAAAAAGTTGGGAAAATGCTTGCCCAGCTTTCAGGAGAAAATTCTTTTCGTTTTCTTGATGCAATGCGGCTTCTCTCACCGCTGCAGCCAATAATTCATCGGCTGGTACCGAACCAACAGCGGTGAGTAATCGCAAGAATTCAAAACTGCGCGTGATCGCTTCTATTTCCATTTTTTCAGCGGCAAATACAAAATCATGCACTTCCGGTGGACGAGGAGGCAGATGGTGCACCGCTTTGCCGCTGCGCAAAAAGCCGACAATGACCGCATGCAAATCTGTTCTCAATAAAGAAAAAATTTGAGGTTGTTCCAACTTAAGCTGTTCACGGGTTAATCCGAATGCAGATGTTTTATGAACGCTGTCGAATGGTTCTGTAACTACATCGTGTACAACGGCAACAATTTCAATATCGTCTTTGTCTGATTCAATTCGAACGAAGCTGCCCAGCCCTACTTGTGGAACCGGCTTGCTATCGTGCTCCGGCAAGCTCTGGGCGACAAAACCTGTCACCGAAGACGAAACCACTTCGGCAATTGCTTGCATGACAAATCAATCCGTAGGCGGGGTCACCTTGTCGGGCGTGTAATTTTCAGATGGCTCTTTATTTTCGTTGTTATCATCAAGAGATTTGCCGGCAGACATACTGATTGTGGTTTTGGCGCCATCTTCAGCGATCATCACATTCATTTCAAGATCTGCTTTGTGTCCGGAGATGCTGATCAATTTCGGTGTTTCTGTCAAAACTTCAACTTTGTCTACTTTCCATTCGGCAGTTTTGAGTTGGTCTTGATACCACTGGCTGACTTCTTCTGTCGATTTATCGGAAGTGAGCATTAAGAATTTGCTTTGTTCGTCGTTCTCTCCATCTGCAGAGACAGAGCCGGTTGTTGAGGCATCCGGGTAAACGAGTTTTTCAAATTCCTTTGGAACAGCGGCTTTGCCTTCTGCCCAAGTGTGTGTCATGCCACCAGATTTGTAGGCAACTTTTTCTGAATTACCACATCCGCTAACAGCAAATAATGCGCAAGCGACACAAACTATTCGAGATGACAGAATTCGATCAAACATTTTACAAAGTGGCATTCTAGCCGGTCTTCATTATTCTACTGTCTTTTGCCATTCTCAACTCTCTTGAGTAATGAACTGAATTGAGAGCACCGTAATAGCAATGAGTGAACCGGGAATGAAGACCGACCACCAGTTCCCTGAAAGCAGGTTTGCTTGAGCATTATTGAGCATTCCTCCCCAGCTTGGCGTTGCAGGGCCAAGGCCAAGACCAAGAAAGCTAAGACCTGCCTCAATCAAAATTGCATCTGAAACTAACAAAGTCGCTTCGACAAGAATAATGTTGGAAGCATTGGGCAGCAGGTGTTTGATAATAATCGACCAACTGTTGAGGCCAAGTGCTTTGGCCGCTGCCACATATTCTTCGGACATAATCGATTGAACACGTGAGCGTGTCAGACGTGCCGCTTCTAGCCAAGTAGTTGAGCTTATTACAAGAACGACAGTAAAAAGCGGCAAAAATCCATTGCTGTAAGTTGTAATGCCTAGCATGGCAACAATTGGTGCGGGCAGAATCTTGCCAAACGGTAAGTCCGCCAGAACGGCATCAATGACCAGCAATAAAATTATGCTCGGAATTGAAAGCAGAACATCGACAGTGCGCATCAATATTGCATCGACGATGCCACCAGCAAAAGCGCTGGTAGCGCCCCAAACACTGCCAATCAAGACTGCCGTAAATGCTGAGCAAAGGCCAACCAGCAATGATGCTCTTGCTCCCCATGCAGCCAAGCTCAGCAAATCACGGCCAAGATGGTCGGTGCCAAGCAAATGGCCAACCGAGCCTGGTGGCAAATTGACGTGATCGAGATCGAGTGAGAAAGGAGAAAGAGCGCTGTTTGGTGCTGCAAAAAAGGGAGCCGAAAAGGCCATTGCCAACGGTATGAAAAGCAATGTCACACCCAACAATAGTGCGGGACGATATCTCATTTACCCTCGCATCCGATCGAATGTCATTGCATTTTCTTCCAATTCGATACGCGGATCGACAAGATGGTGAATGACGTCGCTTGCCAGATTGGAGGCGATCACAAGCGTTCCATAAACGAGAGTAAGGCCTAGCAAAATGGGGTAGTTTCTGCCAAAAGTGGCATCAACTGCCAACCTTCCCATACCAGGCCAGGCAAATACTGTTTCCACTAAAACAGAGCCGCCAATGAGAGCCGGCACTGAAAGCCCAAGTAGAGCGATAATCGGCCCGAGACTATTTTTGCCGACGTGCTTAAAGAGAATGATTGATTTCGGAACACCTTTTGAATAGGCGGTTCGCACGTACTCTTTCACTAGCTCGGCCGTCATTGATGAACGCACTAGCAGTGCAAACTTAGCTGTGCGGCGACTTGCCAGTATGAGGGCCGGTAAAAGCAGGTTGGCAAGATCAATTCCTGATTCGCCAGGAGGATGAACTCCTAAAAGCTTTATCTGCGGAAATTGTGTTGTGGCAATCCAACCGATTAAAAGAAATGCCAGCCAGAAGCTTGGCAAGCAGTAGAGGATAAGAGCGCCACTGGCAAGAACGGATTCCAAGAACTTGCCGTTAGTTGTCGAGCGCAACCAGACCATGGCAACACCCCAGCCCACTCCTAGAAAGAGCGCAACGAGAAGGGCTGAGCCAACTAAGGCGCTGGTTGCGCCCAACCTTTCATAAATGATGTCTGTTACTTCCCGACCATCCCTGTAAGAACGACCGAGGTGACCTCTCTCAACCTGCCTTAACCAGCCGATGTATTGCTCTGGTAGGGATTTATCCACACCCAACTCGTGCCTGATTGACTGCAGTTCCTGAGGTGAAAGATCCTTTTCAGCGCTGCCCAGAAGAACCTCTGCCGGGTCCCCTGGCAGCATATGTAGAAGTGCAAATGTCATAATCGTTAGAAGAAACAAAAGCGGAATCGCTCCTGCAATTCTCCGCACGATGAATGGCAACAATTTGCTTACCTTAATAGGTGAGTACGCCGAGGCTGACTGATCATACAAGTTCGCTTTACGTTGACAAACGTCTCAAAGGCAGAATAGGATAGCTTTCCCCGTAAGGGCTCGGTTTATCGAACCCGCCCTGGCTTTATGTGGATTTTTTGGCGGCATAGCCAAGTGGTAAGGCAGAGGTCTGCAAAACCTCCATCCCCCAGTTCGAATCTGGGTGCCGCCTCCATTAAATCCTTTAATCTTCAGGGATTTAAAGGCTGGGTTAAAATTGAATTTGAATGGGCGGTTGGCGCAGTTGGTAGCGCACCACTTTGACATAGTGGGGGTCACAGGTTCGAGTCCCGTACCGCCCAATTTTTTAAACCAGTGCTATAAGCCGCGATTCATGCTCTCTGGGCTCCGAATCGCGGCTCTTAGTATGTATCTTTAAATTCCAGCAAATTGCAGCACTTCGTATGCGCCTTTAAATTCCGGCACTGAATGTGGTGCCCGTGAATGTGGTGCCTGTGAATGTAGGGGCGGCTTTAGCCGCCCGCAGCTTTATACCGCACGACTGACAATGAGAATGCCGCCCAGCACCTTATACTCTAATGAATCTAAAAGCGCCTGATACTTTGAACGCACAGCTGTAATTTCGTTTTCGTCGTAGGTTTTGTGTAATTCCGGGCGAGTAAATCGCGCCAGAAATTCTGTATACCAGCTCACATATTCTTCGTCGAGATTTGATTGCGTTTCGATTTCCCAGCCATCGGAATCGAAAAGCTTATTTAGTTCGTTCATTGTAGATGGGCTTCTGGAAAGGATCTCCTTTGGAAATTTCTCTGGTTGATAGGAGAAATAATCAAAGAGACAAATGAAGGAATTTGGTTTGGCAAGTCTTCTCAAACTTTGAAGTGCTTCCGCTCTATCTTCAATTGCGTAAAGAACATTCAATAAGTAAATAACGTCGAATTTCTCTGAAACAACTTCCGATGCCGTTTCGGCGCCGCAAGTATAGAATTTGCCGGCTGGATATTTTTGTTTGGCGTACTCGATCGATTCTTCATCAATGTCGATACCGACGACGTTGCCCCAACCTTGTTCTTTTACATAGTTGGCAGTGCCACCACGTCCGCAGCCGACATCGAGAATATTGTAGTTTTGGTTTTTCGGTATGCCGCTCAGTGTGATTTCAATTGCATCTTCTTCTCCAGCATGAGCGTAGTCGCTTTCCCTAACCGCGGCCAGGAACTTTTTGCCTTTGTAGTCATTCATTTTCATGTTCTAGTACCGTAATTGCGGATGCCCTAATAATTACGCAGGCTGCCAATAGGGTTCTCAAATGTAAGCTAGGATACTAGCCCCTAAAAGACTCCGTCAGAAAATTGAACTTTTTAGTCCCTTAATTCGTATTGCCTATACAAAAGGTATTTTTAAAAGAGGAAACTATAAGGGATTTTCTGCGCTCATGCTGCAAAGAGGTGATGTTATGTCAATGAAAGTAACCGGTCTGGTACAACGAAGCGCTATCGCTATGGCCGTCGCCGGCAGCATAGTTCTACCGTTGAATCCAGCTTGGTCGCAACCGCAAGGATCTCCAGACGGCGGTGGTGGACCACCACCAGGCGGTCCAGGCCAGGGTCGTGGTTTCGGTGGTGGTGGTCATCATATGGGTGGCGGGCATCACTTTCCAGGTTGGCGAGAAGTTCAACAATTACCTGACTTAACGCCAAAACAAAAATCAGATATCTCAGCTATTTATAAAGAAGAGCGCGAAAGCCTCAAACCGCTCCTTGAACAAATGAAAGCAGCTAGAGGAGGCGGAGATGGAGCAGGCCCTGGAACTGGTGGTGGTACCGCCGCTGGTGCTGGAGCCGGTGCCGGAGCTGGTGCTGGTGCTGGTGGAGGAGGGGGCGAGTTTCGCAGTCAGATGGGCGCAAAGCGCAAAGAAACCTGGGAGAAAGTAAAAGCAATTTTGACGCCACAACAAGTTGAAGAGCTCAAAAGCATACAAGCTAGTGGTGGTGGTCCAGGTGGAGCGCCAGGAGGCCCAGGAGGTGGACCGTCAGGAGGAGGAAAAGGAGCTCCGAGCGGAGAGCAGTAAATTTCCAAATCTCAAATCTGAAAAGAAACAAGCGCAAGGGGGGACTTGCGCTTGTAAGGCAAACCACTCAATTGCCTTTCATGATTGTCAAAATACCAGGGAATTTTGGCAGACGGTTGGCTAAGTCGAATTGTTTTTAAAACGGCATATCAGTTGGTGGCTTTAGGATTTCGTATCCATTTACCAGTTTCTTGAGACCGGCTGGCATCTCAAGTTGGCTGCTATCCAATTGCCCTCGTTCTATCGAGATGGTATCAACCATACGATGATAACCATCTCTTGCATTCGTTATGTATTTGCCTTGCATTGGATATTCACCGAAATCCGGAAGGTCATAGAGATTTAAAATAGACTGCAAATTCTCTTTTGAAATTTCTGGAAATTTGTAAGTCATGATCGTTGCAACTTGATTTTTTGCTGGTTGTTTGTCTTCCGCAAAATCTACGTTCCTCAGAACATGTTTCGAGCATAAGAATCCCTTGTATTCTTCTTTTCCTTCTACTCTCCACTCGCTATGCTTTTCCTTCATGTCGGGTGGTGAACCGCCTAAATATGCTAAGCGATGAATGAAAGACCAACTACCAGGACCCTGTACGTAGTAACTATCTTTGTTGTAAAAAATGCCGCCTTGCGTATTCGTTTTCGCGACTACAACGAACTTCATCTTTCTATTTTCAACGCGCAGCCCTTCCGGACAAAAGAAGACGATCTGTTCTCCTGTCACGGCGCTTATTTGATGAATACGCCAACCTGAAAGTGTTTTTGCTTCTAATCGACTTTCGCTAAAAAGTAAGGCCGCGCACAGACAAAAGACAATCCGTGCCAGCACGATCGCTGTTATGGATCTGGTGGGCCGTTCTTTTCTATTGTTGTCCAGAATGGTCGTTTTAAATCCCAAACAGAATTATCCTTCCAACTGCTCAATACTACTTTAGCCGTCCAGAGACCTTCTTTTGTTAATTGCAGATCGGGCCGAAAGATGTAATGCCCTTTGAAAATGTTTTGCGGATCGTTGGCTTGAAATTCTTGTCTGAATACTTCGCTGCCATCAGGATCTTCTATGGTAACAATACCGGTATATTGCCGGCGCTCAAACGGCGTACCAAAGCCAATTACCCAGGCACAGTTCATTTTCGCTGGAAAAGATTTGACAACAAACAAATCAAACAGCCCATGAGCATGTACACGACCATCGTCAGAGTGTTCGACCTGTTCGCAAAAAAGAATGTAGCCCGTGTGCAAATACTTCATCGTTGTGTTGTTATCCAAAAGTCAAATGGAATGACAGTTTACCCTAAACGAAGCACTCCGACAGAAGTTGATGTCAAGCGCTGCACCGCTTCCGCTTACTTGTCCCATATTCACTTTCCGACCTTGCCCGAAAAACCATGGAATTTCGGGCAGTAAGAAATTTCAAAAAAGGGACGACCAAGCCTTTCAATTTTCTTTTTAAACAATTGAAAATGTCATCCTTTTGTCACGCAATGAGTAATAAGATAACCAAGAAATCGGCAGGAGCTAGAAATTGATGGTTGTCGAAACGCAAATTAGTGAAAGAGTCGAATCGAAAAGCACACGAGTTGATAGCTTGGATTTGACGCATTTGATGCCAACCACAACCGAGATGCAAGCTTTCCAAAACTTCCAAAATCATGGAATGAGCGTTGCGGAACGTGAACAAGCAATGTTTGGAAATGGTTTCACATTTGCTAGCAACGCTGGTGATATCTATGGTGGGCAGTCTTCAGCAGTTTCTAAATTCGGTGCAGAAGATCTCATCGCTCAGGCTAATCTGAAGAATAAAGGTGATTCGAACGTAGAAGAACCAAAGAAGCAAAATCACGATGTCTCGGCTATTGATTGGGTTAGTCATAGTGGTGATACCCTCGCAAGAATGGTTGCAAAATTAACCGATAACGGTGGTTTGATGGTTCTAGGTCCGGGAGACACGATGCGGGGCGAGGCCGAAAAATACGAAGATCCCGATGGCTATTTTCCAGTCTTCACACATGCTTCTCCGACAGATCTTCATATGTACCTCGGAGTTCATAATGGCAAAAAACAATATAGTGTGAAGGCCCTTGCTGAACTAATCAAAGAGCATGTGAAGCCGGGCCAACCAATTCGTTTACTAGGCTGCGAAGCGGGAGTTGATGGTGGCATCGCTCGCGAACTCGCCAAACTCTTGCCTGATAATCCTGTATATGCACCAAATGGTTTTTGCCAATTGAAAGATGGTGTGGCAACCGTCTATAAGCAAAAGCCTTCTGAAGTGCCGTTTGGCGAAGAACCGCAGCGTGGTGAGTTCGTTCGCGTCAAACCTAATTGAGAACTGCTTATTTGAGAAGATGCGAATCTCGAACAGCGGCAAGAAAATTATTCATCAATTGCGGTACTGCTAGACCGTAAACGATGCAGAAGACTCCGAAAAGCTGCCGAGATCTGCTGATATTGCGCTCTTCATTGGAACGCATACTTTTGACAATGAACCATATTCCCAGTGCTAAGCCCGCAAACATCAATGAGTATCGAGCCGGATTCCATAGCTGCACCGCTTCCGCACCGGCTTTCATAAATATCGCTGGATCAACAAGTCCATTGGAAGTGCCGATCTCTTGAAGATAAAACAAACAAGCAAAAACGATAGCTCCAACAATTAGCTCAGCAACCCAGTAACGAATGAAACTGTGACCGTTTTTTATGATTGCAATTGCAGGGGCGATAAAAGGACACGCATAGAGTATCCAGGTGAGCACTATGAATTGATTAGCTGTCATTGAGCAATCCAGAGTCAATTTCTAACAAGGTCCCATTATATACACCAAATTGAAAGGACATGACTGGTGTCATGCCCTTTCGCAATTTTCGATTGTGAAGTGAGCTATTAGCCCTTCTTCACGATTTCATCTGCAATTGAAGGTGGCACATCTTCGTATTGGGCGAATTCCATTACGAATGTTCCTTGTCCTTTCGTCTTGTTGCGGATATCGGTTGCATAACCGAACATCTCAGACAACGGCACAACTGCTTTTACTTTGGAAAGCTTGTCGTTGGTTTCCATGCCTTCGATGCGTCCACGGCGGCTTGAAATATCGCCGATGGCTTCACCCATGAATTCTTCCGGTACTTCAATTTCAACTTTCATTACTGGTTCAAGCAACGTTGGCTTGGCTTTCATGAAGCCTTCTTTGAAGGCCATAGAACCGGCAACTTTGAATGCCATTTCTGAAGAGTCCACTTCGTGGTACGAACCAAACACCAGAGAGGCACGCACGTCGATAACCGGATAGCCGGCGAGAACACCGCTTTGCATTGCTTCTTTGATACCGTGTTCGACACCCGGTATGTATTCTTTCGGAACTACGCCGCCAACAATCTTGTTGACGAATTCGAATCCACCACCTGCTGGTAGCGGTTCCAATTCGAGTACGACGTGACCGTATTGACCACGACCACCAGACTGTCTGATGAACTTGCCTTCTTGCTTGACGTTCTTTTTGATCGTTTCGCGGTAGGCAACTTGCGGTTTGCCGACGTTTGCTTCCACTTTGAATTCACGAAGCAAGCGGTCCACAATGATTTCGAGGTGCAATTCGCCCATACCGGCAATGATTGTTTGACCAGTTTCTTGATCGACACGAACTTTGAAAGTTGGATCTTCTTCGGCAAGGCGCGACAAGGCTGCTCCGAGTTTTTCGGAATCGGCTTTTGTCTTTGGCTCAATTGCAACTGAGATAACAGGGTCTGGGAATTTCATGGATTCCAGAATAATTGGCGATCCTTCTGCACAGAGCGTGTCACCGGTAGTGGTGTCTTTCAAACCAACTGCGGCAACGATATCGCCGGCATTTGCTTCTTGAACATCAGTTCGTTGATCGGCTTGCAAGCGAACCAATCGACTGATGCGCTCGCGCTTATTCTTAGTGCTGTTGAGAACGTATGAACCGGCTGCCAACTTGCCGCTGTAAACGCGCAAGAAGGTCAGTTTGCCTACAAACGGATCGGTCATAACCTTGAAGGCTAGTGCAGAGAACGGTTCGCTTTCATCAATTGAACGGGTTGCTTCAGTGCCATCCGGCAACCAACCTTTAACGGAAGCGACATCTTCCGGGGAAGGCAAGTAGTCGATGATTGCATCCAACAATGGCTGAACACCTTTGTTTTTGAAGGCAGATCCACAAAGCACTGGGATTATTTTGTTTGCGCAAACGGCTCTACGCAATGCTGCTTTCAGTTCTTCAGCGGAAATAGCTTCCCCTTCCAGATACTTGTTCATGAGAGCGTCGTCGGTTTCTACAATCGCTTCTTCTAATTGATGGCGATACTTATCGACTTGCTCCTTCATTTCTTCCGGAATTGGTCCTTCGTGCGCTTTCTTACCAAGCGGATCATCTTCTTCGTAGAAGACTGCTTTGCGGTCGATTAAATCGACAATGCCTGTGAAGTTTGCTTCGGCACCAATTGGAAGCTGAATAGCGAATGCATTTGCCCAAGTTGTGTGCATACCAGGCAATTGCTCTTTAACTTGATTGAGGACACGCAGGAAGTCAGCACCCTGACGATCCATCTTATTTACAAGGATCATTCTTGGTACTTCGTAGCGATTAGCTTGCTTCCAAACCGTACCTGTTTGTGGTTGGACGCCAGCCACTGCACAAAGGACGATTACGACGCCGTCAAGAACACGCATAGAGCGCTCTACTTCAACCGTGAAGTCGACGTGCCCTGGTGTGTCAATTAAGTTGATGGTTTTACCCTTCCAGCTGCTCGTGATGGCAGCGGCGGTGATGGTAATACCGCGTTCCTTTTCTTGCTCCATCCAGTCGGTTACGGAAGTGCCTTCATGCACTTCACCCATTCTGTGTATCAAGCCGGAATAGAACAGAATACGTTCTGTACATGTAGTCTTGCCCGCGTCGATATGCGCGGCAATGCCCATGTTGCGTATTTCATTTAGAGGAATGCTTCGGGTCACCGTATTGGGTTTCCTTTCTGCGGCGGTCAGTACATCCATTGTTGTCTTGTTTTCCATTGCATGCATGTGATTCTTCTAGTCTCGTAGTCAGTTTTATAAATTGGCTACACCAGGATGAGTTACCGGCCCGCCTTAGGCTCTAATGCCTTTTGGAATCTAACATGGGTCGAAGTTAATTTGGCAAGTTCTTCAACAAAAATTGATCGAATTACTTCTGTATCTTTACAATTCCAAGTTGACGTCATTTCTAATCGTGGTGTTGCAGCCAATTTAACGGCAGTTGTTCAAAACCTGAAATGCAACACTGGCTTAGCTCGTGGGCTTCGCAATCAGCTTAGGTTGGACCCGGTTTTACCTGGGGTTAATAGCGGTAGTGTGCAAAAGCTTTGTTAGCTTCCGCCATTTTGTGCGTCTCATCGCGCTTGCGAACGGATGCTCCGGCACCATTGGCGGCGTCTAGGATCTCACCGGACAATCTTTCTGCGAATGTACGGCCACTGCGCTTACGGCTGTTTGTAATGATCCATTGGGTGGCGAGAGCCACTCCACGTGACGTTTTTACTTCGACGGGCACTTGATAGGTAGAACCACCAACTCTTCGCGCTTTCACTTCCACGAGTGGTGTCACGTTCTTAACTGCTTTGTTAAACATCTCAAGCGGTTCAACGGTTTTGGCGCGTTCTTTCACTAGATCGAGTGATTCGTAGAAAAGCTTTTGGGCAGTGCTTTTCTTGCCGCGCTGCATCATGCGATTAACAAAACGCATAACCAACTGGCTGTTAAAGATTGGATCATGCTCGGGAACACGTTTTTCTGCTGCGCTTCTTCGTGACATTTCTTTTTCCTAAGTGCTCTTTTCGATTTGTTGCTTCTTTAAGCTGCAGGGCATTGCGCCCCGGCTTTATTTTTTGGCGGGCGCCTTGCCACCGGCTGCTGCGCCGGCTTTCGGTCTCTTGGCACCGTATTTGGAGCGGCCTTGCATGCGGTCTTTGACACCAGCGGTGTCGAGGGCACCACGTACGATGTGGTAACGCACGCCAGGTAGATCCTTCACCCGACCACCTCTGACAAGCACCACAGAGTGTTCTTGCAGATTATGGCCGACGCCTGGAATGTATGCCGTAATTTCCATGCCGTTTGTAAGCCTTACCCGGGCAATCTTGCGAAGTGCGGAGTTCGGCTTTTTGGGTGTAGTCGTCTTGACTTGCGTGCACACGCCTCTGCGTTGAGGACATGATTTGAGCGCCGGCGACTTGGTTTTGTAAGTCACCTTCGCCCGTTCACGGCGGATAAGTTGATTGATGGTTGGCACCAGAAAACTCCTGACAAGACGGTTATAAGCTAAGCGGGCGGCTCGAGCCGCCCTTACACAAAACTCCGTTTTCAAGCGCGTCTAACGCGCCCCTACTAAGCTAGATGCTTATAGCGGAGCGAATAGTTATCATATCTAGCCTGCAAGCGATATGTCAACGAATAGTGGCGCTTTTCACTAAGTAATAATCTTCGTAAATCGGCTCTGAACAGGGCATTGCGTCTCAGGCAGATGTCAAGAATATCTATCGGTTACAACGGTTACAATAGCCCGCTTTAGTTGGGTGAGGAAGAACCCGGGTCAAACACACGCGGCAGGTTGATGACCGGTTTGGCGATCGAAGGAAAATCGACTGCCCGCTCCAGTTTGAGAGCGCGTGGCTTCTTAGCCCTCAACCAGTGTTCTCTTGCCATGAGGGCAAATTCTCCCGCCCCTTCCATACCGGCATCCTTAAGAGCATCGGCTACGGCAGGCTGGTAGTCATACGCTTTGGTAATGACAATGCCCTTCATGCCGATTTTCGTCACCATGTTGAGCGCAAATGCAACGGCATCGGAAGCCAGATGAGCCCAACCGGGGTGCACAGCAAACTCTAGATGGTAGTCGCCTTCCCGGTGCGCAGTCACTTTAATAGCGGCACAGAGCACTTTTCGCTCGTTGTCCGGACAGACCCAATACCAAATTTTGTTGCGAAGTAGGCGCCGGAATAGGCGATCTGACGATTCAACCGGCAATTCCGGCACAGCAAAATCATCAGCCTGAAAGTCGTAAATCAAGCGCAGGTCAGGTGGAAGCGCATCCTGTTGAAGCTGATAAAGACTGAGCCTGTCAGAAGGGATGGCGAGCCGGAACGAAGCGAGATCAACCTTTTCGAGGGAAAGCTTCTTGTCAGATGGCACCTGAAAATAAGTAAGACGAGAACTGCGCCTGAATCCGCACGTGCCTAAAAGATTGAGAGCGGCTGCGTTGGCAGAAGAAACTTCTGCTACAAAGTGGCTCACACCCTGGCTTCCAAATAGCGCAAAAACGTAACGCAAAAGCTCTTGAGCGATGCCCCTGCCCCGATGCTGCGGCTGGACAACAAGATGATCGATGCGCCAGCAAGCGCGCGCCTTGCTAATTGACGAAACAGAAATAAGGCCAAGAATAATTCCTTCTTCCTTTGCGACATAGACAGAAGGAGCGATGTGCCATTTGCAAGGCAAATAGTGCTGCCAGAACGTTAATCCGCTTTTGGCGATTGCTTCCTCGGCACAAAAACTCTCATAAGGCACAGGTTCGTTCTGCTGGCGCATAAGCGCCCTCATCTGCGTTGAGTCTGTGGCAAATAGTGGCTCAAT